>CALJDB010000133.1 GCA_938023775.1 uncultured Clostridia bacterium | reverse complement strand
ACAGAAAAATTCTCCCGGTGCCGTTTATTTTACTTTCAAAAGGCTTTCATAAGCGGAAAACGGCTCCGGGAGACCACGTTTTGGGTCTCCCGGAGCCGTTTTTCTTTGTCTTTATGCGTCGAAGATAGAGAAGCGCGCGCTGTCTGCTTCGACGAAGCCGAGGGCGCCGGGCAGCTCGCCGGGCAGGACGACGGCGGCGCCGTTTGCCTTGCAGACCGCGCGGAGCGACGGGTCCGTCAGCACCGCGGCGCAGCGCCCGCGGACGCGGCGGAGCGCGGCGGCAAGGGCGGAGGCGTTTCCGCAGCGGAGCAGCAGGGGCGTGGAGGCGGCAGACTGCGCCGCAGTCACCACTTCAGGAAGAATTTTCTCCAAATCGCCATCTGTGTCCCCCACATCGATGAAGATCAGCTCCGCACCGTCGTCCTCAAGCTCCACCGCCCAGTCCTGAACCTCGTCGGGATCGGTCCAGTCCGGGGGCTCTTCCCCGGCGGAGGCTTGGACGGTCTCGCCGGGGCAAAGATGCAGCACGGCGCGGTCGGAGCAGAGCCCACGGTGCGCCCGCGCGGGGCGCTTCGGCTCCGGCGCATCGCGCAGCGCGGCGGCGAGCGCCGCGATATAGTCCGGCGTCGTTCCGCAGCAGCCGCCGAGAACGGTCACGCCCTGCGCGGCGGCGAGGCGCATTGCGGCGGCGAACTCCGCCGGCGCGAGCGGGTAGCGCCCGGTCACGGGGTCGGGCAGCCCGGCGTTCGGCTTTAAAATGAGCGGCTTATCCGTCCACGCCGCCGCCTCGCGCGCGAGCGGCAGCAGCTCCGCCGGACCGAGCGAGCAATTGAAACCCAGCGCCTGCGCGCCGAGGGCGTCCGCCGTCAGCGTGAAGGCGGTGACGGAGCAGCCGGTAAAGCTCCGCCCGCCGCGCTCGAAGGTCATCGTCGCCCAGACGGGCAGGCGCGTGTTCTCCTTTACGGCGAGCAGCGCCGCCTTCAGCTCCAGCAGGTCGCTCATCGTCTCCGCGACGGCGAGGTCCGCGCCCGCGCGCTCCCCGGCGGCGGCGACGGCGCGGAAGGCGGCGTAAGCTTCCTCAAAGCCGACGCTGCCGAGCGGGGCGAGCAGCGCGCCGAGCGGACCGAGGTCGACCGCGACGCGCACCCCCTCCCCCGCACCCGCTCTCGCGGCGCGGACGCCGGCGGCGACGAGGTCCTCGATGTCCTCCCCGCGCAGACACCTTGCCGCAGCGCCGAAGGTGTTGGCATAGACAACGCGGCTGCCCGCGGCGGCATAATCCCGGTGGACGGCGGCGACCGCCTCCGGGTTTTCTTGATTCCAGCGCTCCGGGCTCTCCCCCGCGGGCAGTCCGCGCGCGAGCAGCATGGTGCCGAAGCCGCCGTCCAGAATCAGAAATTTCTCTCCGTTCATTCGCTCCTCCCCTCTCTGAGCCGGAGCTCAAGCGTCAGCGTCTCCGCCGCCGCGAGCCCGGTGTCCTTCAGCGTGCCGACCATGCCGAGAACCGCGCCGCGCAGCATATCCTGCACGAAGGGCAGCAGCGGCACGGCGGCGCCGTCGAGCGCGAGCGTGACGCCGCCGCGCTGCGGCTTTTCCCCTCGCTTTAAGCGCGCGTAAGGCAGCCAGCAGGGGTCCGCCGCGGCGCAGTCTGCGATGAGCCGCTCCGCGAGCGCCTCCGGCTCGCCCGGCTCGGAAATGCAGAGCGCACCGGGCACCTCGCCGGGCAGGAGCAGCATATCCCCCGCCCCGACTCTGCCGCCCTGCGGCAGCGCCGGCTCCACGCCGCGTCCTTGCAGCGCGGACACGAGCCCGGCGGGAATACCGCCGGGAAAGCAGATCACAGGAACGGACACAGTTTCACCCCCAGAATGATCGCCGCGAGCGCGGCACAGAAGACGGCGAGCACCGCCCAGTCGCTCCGGCGCATGCGCAGGCGGCGCATGCTCGTGCGCTTCGGGCGCGAGCGGAACGCGCGGGTCTCCATCGCAACGGACATCTGCTCGCTGCGGCGGATCGCGCCCGCCACGATCGGCACCGCGACGCGCAGATAAACGCCGAGGCGGTTTTTAAGGCTCGTGCCCTGCACGCGCGTGCCGCGCATCTGCACGGCGTACATCACGTCGCGCGACTCCTCGCGCAGCAGCGGCAGAAAATGAAGCCCCGCGAGGACCATAAAGCAGATTTCATAAGGCAGCCCAAGCTGAAGCAGCGCGAGCAGGTAATCCCGCCGCTGTCCCGTCAAAATGATGAGCGCACTGAGCAGCACGATGAGCAGGCGCAGCGCCACCGCCGCGGCGGCGGAGACGCCCCCGGTCGTCACGAGCGTAAAGGCGCCGAGGCGCAGCAGAGGCTCGCCGCTGCGGTTGAAGATGCATTGCAGCAAAAAGAGCATTGCGAGCATGCCGAGCGCGCCGCGCACGCGCCAGAGCGCGCGGCCGAGATGCACCCCGCCGAGCAGCAATATCAGCGCCGTGAACGCCAGCAGCAGCGCGAGCAGCGCCAAGTTCATCGACGCGACGGACGCCGTGGAGAGCGCGAGCAGCATCGCGAGCTTCACCCGCGGATCGAGCGTTTCCAGCTTCATCCCAGCACCTGCTCTCTGTCGGCGTATTTTTCGATGAACGCCCGCTCGTGGCTGACGAAGATGACGCCGCTGCCCGCGGCGGCTACCTCCGTCAGCAGCCCGCCGAGCTCCTCCCGCGCGCGCATATCTAAGCTCGCGGTCGGCTCGTCGAGCAGGACATAGCGCGTCCCCATCGCGAGCACGGCGGCGAGCAGCACGCGCTGCTTTTCGCCCTGGCTGAGCGTTCCTGGAAACGCGCCCTCCAGATGCTTCAGCCGGAAAAATGCGAGATAGCGCGCCGTGCGCGCCGCGATCTCCTCCTCCGACAGGGCGAGATTGCGCAGCCCGTATTCGATCTCCTCGCGCACCGTGGCGCAGAAAAGCTGGCGCGCCGGGTCCTGAAACACGCAGCCGATGATGCGCCCGATGCCCCAGAGCTCCAGCGACGCCGCATCCGTGCCGTCGAGCAGAACTTTGCCCGCCGTGGGGCGCAGAATGCCGGTCAGAAGGCGCACGAGCGTTGTTTTTCCGCAGCCGTTCGGACCCGTGACGGCGACGCGCTCGCCGGGGGCGAAGGCGCAGGAGAGGTCCGTCAGAATGTCCCGCCGCGTCTTGGGGTAGCGGAACGAAACATGCTCAAGGCTGATCATAAAGTCGTCCCTCCCGCAGATAGAGAATGCGCCGGGCATAGCCCGCCATCGCGAGATCGTGCTCCACGGCAACGACGGTGCAGCCGCCTTGCAGCAGTTCCGTCACCGCGGTGCGGACCAAGTCCCGGCTCGGCGCGTCCAGCCCGGTCATGGGCTCGTCCAAAATCAGAATTTTCGGTCCCATGATGAGCGCCGCGGCGATGCTGACAAGCTTTTTCTGCCCGCCGGAGAGCGTCGCCGGGTCGCGCAGGGCGAGTCCGCCCAGCGAAAAGCGTGCGAGATACTCATCCACCCGCGCGCGGATCTCCGCCGGGGGGACGCAGAGATTTTCGAGCCCGAAGGCGAGCTCGTCCTCCACCGTGGAGCAGACGAGCATATCGTCCGGATTCTGGAACACCATGCCGATATGCTGCGCGCTCTCGCTGAGCGGCGCGGCGGAGACCGCGCAGCCGTCCGCCGTGACGCTTCCGGAGAACACGCCCTCCACGCTCTGCGGGATGACGCCGCAGAGGCAGCGGCAGAGCGTGCTCTTGCCACAGCCGCTCCAGCCTGCAAGCACGAGCGCCTCGCCCGCCTCCGCCGTGAACGAAACGCCGTTTAGGATCTGCCGCTCCCCGTCGTAGGAAAAGCGCAGGTCCTCGACCGTTAAAATACTCATTTTACCTCGATCTCGCTGACATATTTGGCGCAGCGGTTTCCGAATTCGTCCTCCGTGACGACGATGCGCAGCGGACCGCTGCCGCCGCTCTCGCGGTCGCCGAGGGGCTCACCGTCTTTAGAATAGGCGAGGAAGATACCGTCGCTCTCCGCGACCTCGTCCGCCGGGTAAGCGGCGACGAAGCCGTCCTCGGAACGCACGACGATCTGCGTCAGCGCCCCGACGTCCACGCCTGCGTCGGCAAGCAGCGCGCGCAGCGCGACGCCGCGGAAGAGCCCCGCGTCGTTTGCAAAGCTGGAGGAGACGAGCTCCTTTTCCACCTCCACGGCGGGGAGGGTCTTCAGCTCTGCGGTCGTATAGGTCCGCAGGACCTCGTCCCCCCGACGTATGGCGACGGAGCCGCTATCCGGCAGCTCGCCGGGGCGGTTTAAGACCGCGAGCACCGCGATCGCCGCGGCGAGCACGACGAGCACCAGCGCCGCAATGAGGATGTTTCTCTTTTTCTTGTTCATCGTTCCAAAGCTCCCCTGCGTTTTTTATCGGTTCAGATAACCCCAGAGCGCCGCAGCCGCCTCCGCGCGGGTCGCGGGCTCGCCGGGACAGAGCGCGCCGTCCGTGCGTGCGGCGAGCAGCCCGCCGCCGACGCACCAGTTCAGCGCCGAGATCGCGTAATCGGCGATCGCGTCCGCGTCCGGGAAGACGCGGAGGTTGTCCTCCAGCGTCACGGCATCCAGCCCCTGCTGGGCGGCGTAGCGGTACAAAATCGCGGCGAGCTGCTCGCGCGTGACCGCGCCGTTCGGGTCGAAGCGTCCGTCCGGGTAGCCGAGGATGACGCCCGTCTCCGCCGCCCAGTCGACCGCGCTGGCGTACCACGCGGCGCCGGAAACGTCGGCAAAGCCCGCCGCCTTGCCCGCGGCGGGGCTGCCGGACGCGCGGTGGAGCAGCGCCGTCAGCTGGGCGCGCGTCAGCGTGCCGTCCGGCATAAAGTTGCCGTCGCCGTCGCCGTAGAGCAGCCCGGCGTCCGCGAGCCCCTTCGCCGCGGCGTAATAAGGCTCCGTGCCGTCGAGATCGGCAAACACCGGGGTCTCGTCCTCGCCGAGAATGATCTCGTCGACGGACTTGACCCACATGGAGATCGTGTTTTCCACCACAAGGCGCAGCGGACCGTAGCCGTTCGTGCCGTTATAGCCCTCGCCCTCCGTGCCGGGGACGAGCGCCGCGCCGTCGATTGCCCACGCGAGCAGGATGTCGCGCGTCTCGCCCGGCTGATATAAGCTCCCGATGCCGTCAGCGAGCTGGCTGAGGTCCACCTGCTTGGTATAGCCGTCCGGGCTCTTGACGGTGACGCGCGTCGGCGCGGCGAGTCCGTCGGCGAGATACTGCTGCACGAGATAGCGCAGCGTCACGCCCTCGTAGGCATTGCGTCCGGCGGAGGCGGCGAAATACTGCCGCACCGTGCCCTCCGCCATTGCCTCAAGCTCCGCGAGGGAGAGGCTGACCGTCTCCTTCGCCTCGCTGCCGTGAATTTTCAGACGGAATTCGCTCTGCGCGCCCCGATGGGTCCAGTCGCCGGTTTGGTCCGGCTCGCGCTCGGCGGGGGCGACGGCGTCCGTCTCGCGGGTGTAAACATAGCCGTCCGCGTCGCCGACGACGACGGCGGAGAGCCACTTGGCGCACATCGGCGCGTTGAACTCATAGGCGTCCGACTGCCCCAGCACAAGGCGCAGCGGACCGCCGACGTTGTCCGCGGACTCGTCATAGCCCTCCGCGGCGGTGAATTTTTTATAGACGCTCTCGCGCCCCGTCGGTCCGACGAGCATCTCGCCGTCCGAGGAAAACGCCACGAGCGCGGGCAGACCGCTCTCCTCCAGCGCGCCGCCCTTTTCCGTGTAGCGTCCGCGCTTATCGCTGCGCAGCTCGCCGAGCGTCAGCGCGATGGTGTAGCCGTCCTTCGCGATGAGCTTCACGGGCGTGGCGTCCGGCAGATCGGGGTCCATCCCCTCGTGCAGCAGCAGCTCGACGAGCTTCACGCCGCGGAAGCGGTGGGTGGAAAACACGCTGCCGCTCGTCATTAAGCTGTAATCGTTTTCGTAGCCGAGCTCCGTGTCCGCCAGCGCCTCGACAACGGCGACCGTGAGCGTGCGCACGCCGTCGAAGCCGCTGCCGGCGAGGGTCAGCGTGTCGGTCAGATATTTTTCCTCCGTGTGTCCCGCTGCCACGGCATAGCCGCCGCAGGCGAGCAGGAGCGAGAGCGCGAGGAGCAGGGAAAGCAGTCTTTTCATCGCTTTAGAAAACCTCCTTTATCGGGTCAGAAACGGGGTGAAAATGTCGCTGGGGGCAAAGTCGCCGTGGGTGCCGCGGCGGTCGGCGTAAGCGGCGTCGCCGGTGCCGTCCTGCTCATGCTGACCGTGGTCGGCGGCGATGACCACCGCACCGTCCCACGCGCTGAGCAGCGCGCCGCACCACGCGTCCGCCTGCGTCAGCGCCGCCTTCGCCGCGTCGGACCACGGTCCGTTTTCGTGGGATGCGTCGTCCACGCTGTGGAAATGGACAAAGAGCAGATCGGCGTCCAGATGCGCCATGGCGGTCTCGAATATCTCGTCGTCGCCGGTGCCGTCGCCGTTTAGGTCCGGGCAGAGCTCCAGCTCTGCGCCGGGCAGCGCCAGGATCTGGCTGTCGCCCTCGGCGGCGAAGGCGACAAGAGAGCGCGCCGCGGCGTCGGAGAAGATCGTTTCGCAGGTGAGCGCGTGGATGCCGCGGCGGTCCACGCCGTTTTCCGCGGGCGGCAGACCGCTGACCATCGCCGCATAGTTCACGGGCGTGATGGTCGGGTAAACGCTCGCGCATTTTTCTATCGTCAGCGCCGCGAGATTCGGCGCCTCGCCGGCGGCTGCGGCGTCGCGGAAGCGCTCGTAACCGAGACCGTCGATATAGATGAGCAACACGCGCTCCCCGGCGTCCATCGCCTCGCGCGCGAGCACGGCGGCATCCATAACGCTTCTCGCGGGCGGGTCGGAGATGACGCCGGTCAGCGGTTCCGCGACGGCGTAATCCTCCGCGTAAAAAACGTCCCCCGCCGCGGTGTAGACGAGCGAGCGCCCCGGAAGGGTCGTGCCTTCGGGGACCTCCGTCTGTGTCACGGCGTCGTTTTCGATCACCGGGAAGGAGAAGGTCTCAGTCTTGCCGCAGCCGCCGAGCAGCAGCGCGGCGAGCAGGGCGAGGGCGAGGTGTTTTTTCATTTTGCCCGCCGTTTCCCCACGCCGAAGCGGCGCAGCGCGGTCAGCAGCAGCCAGCTCAGCACGCCGCCGAGTCCGCCGGAAAATGCCGCCACGCAGAGGCTCAGCAGCAGCGGAATGAGCGGCAGCGCAAAGAAGACGATATTGACGCAGACCGTTCCCGCGAGATTCGCGAGCAGCCCCGCGAGCAGCGCGAGGGGAAGCGAGTCGATGCCGCGGCGCAGCAGGAGGAACACGAGGTCCACGAGCAGCCCCGGCAGGGTGTAGCTCAAAAGGCTCATCGCCCCGTGGGAGCCGGAGACGCCCGTAATCATCACCAGGATTGCCTGCACGAGCCCGACGAGCAGCGCCGTTCCGTGCTTGCCCGTGAGCCCGAAGGCGACGACGATCCACATCATGTAAAGCCCGCCGGCGAGCGCGCCGCCGGGGATCATCAGCGGCGTGCTCACAAGATGCGCCAGCGGCACGACGACCGGCTTGATCGCAATGCCGAGCGCCGCCATCGCCGCGATGAGCACGAGATCGCGGACCGTGAATTTTTGCAGCAGCCGCTTCATCCCGCCTTGGCCTCGATCTCCGTGACGGAGCGGACAAAGTTCGTGCGGTTAAATTCGCCCGCCGCCATCTGGCCCATGACGAGCCGGAGCGTGATGGGCGCTCCGTCCTCGCTCCATGCGAGGATCATCTTAAGCGCGCTGCCCTCGACCTGCTCGTTGATATACGTCATGTTGACGCTGCCGCGCGAGCAGCCGTAAGCGTAGCCGTCGCTCGCGCGGACGGTGATCTTTTTATAGTCTGAAACGCCGATGACCGTCTCCAGCAGATATTGCAGGTCGATGCCCTCGAAGCTGTTCGTCGCCTCCTGCGGGTCCTTGCCGCGGGAGAAATAGTCCGCCGCGGTATAGCCGCCGGCGCTCTGAAGCTCCGCGAGCGTGAAGTACCACTCGCGCGCGAGCGCGTCGCCGCGGACGGTCAGCACCGTGTCCGCCGTTTGAACGGAGTAAGGCTCCGCTGCGGGGGTGGGCTCCGGGGTGGGCTCCGGGGTGGGCTCCGGGGTGGGCTCCGGCGCCTGACTCGGCGCGGGGGTCGTGATGACGACGGCGACGGGCGGCGCGGTCTCCGCCGGGGTCTCCGTCGCCTCCGGGGTCGGCGCGGGCGTGAGTTCCGGCATCGGTTCCGCCGTCGGCGTCGGCGTCGTCTCCGGGGCGGGTACAAAGGTCCCCTCCGGTCCCGCGGTCGCGATGGCGGGCTGGGGCGTCTCCGCCGGGGCAGGGCTGGCGGTAGGCTCCGCAGGGGCGGCGCCGCAGGCGCAGAGCGCGAGCGCCATGACGAGTGCAAGCAGGGCAAAGATAAGTCGTTTCATCGGTATTTTCCTCTTTTTCTGTCAGGTTTCGGCAGACGGGAGAAGGGCGCGGGCACACACCTCCGCGCTCCTCTCCGCTCCGTCAAAAAACGCAGGACGCGCCGAAGGGGTATTTTCCCCCCTTCGGCGTTGTCTTGCAGAGAATTTGCTGCGAAATAAATTATCCGAGGCTCAGAACGGAGTCGATGATGCGGGCGATCTGGGCGCGGTTCAGGGTCTCGTCCGGGCGGAAGGTGCCGTCCTCAAAGCCGGAGATGACGCCCTTTGCGACGAGCGCACCAACATAGCCGTCCGTGCAGTCGGGGAACTCCGCAGCGGTCTCGCCGCTCAGCTCCAGCAGCTTCGCGGCGGCGGTGCAGAACTCCAGACGGCTGATCTGACCGTTCAGGTCGTAAGTCTCGGGCACGATGCCGAGCTCGGCTGCCTTCTCGCCGTAGGGCTTCGCCCAGTCGGCGTCCACGGCAGGAGCAACTTCCATCTTGCCGGTGCCGACGAGCAGGAGCTTCAGCGCCTGACCCCAAGTGAGGGTGCCGTTCGGCTCATAGGTCGTCGCGGTCATGCCGGAGACGACGCCCTTTTCATACAGGCGGAAAACATAGCCGGTGAACCAGTCGTTGGCTCTGACGTCCGTGAACGGGAGAGAGCTGATTCCGGTGACGCCGCTCAGCGCAACCGTGACCATCTTGTTGCCCTCGGTCTTGGCCTCCGCCTCGCCCACGAGGGTGCCCTCGCCGGGGATCAGCAGCTTCGGCTGGTCATAGGTGAAGGTGAAGCGCTTGCCCTCGCTGACGTTGGTGTCGGACTTGGACTGGGTATTGCCGTAAGCGACGAAATACTTGCCGACGTCGGCGGCGGGGATCTCGAGCTTGCTGCCGTCGGCGGCGGTGACGGTAACGTCGCCGCTCACGAGGTCGCGCAGCCACACGCCGTTATAGCGGTAGTACATCGCGTCATAGTAGCCGTAGGGCGCGCCGTGCGCCTCAACCTCTTCCTTGCTTGGGGTCTGGACCGCGGTCTCCAGTGCCTGGAAGGCAGAGAGGGTGTAAACCGTGCCGTTCACGGCGAGATAGTCGTTCTCGGCATAGGTGAAGACGACCTCGGCGGCGCTGCCCTCGCCGGCGGTGATGACCTGAACGCCGTCGCCGGAGACAGCCGCGTTCGCGATAACGGGAGCCTTCACGCCGAACTGCATGCCGGGCACGAGACCGGTGATCTTCTGGCTGGTGTAAGCCTTGCCGGTGCTGGGCTCAACGATCTGCATGGTGTCGCCCTTGACGGACTGCGCCTTCAGGGTATAGCCGTCCTTGCCGGTGAACACGTCGCCGGTTGCGCTGACGACGATGCCCATCAGGGTCTTGATGACGGCGGAGTTGGCGTCGTCACGCTGACGGTAAGCGCGGAGATAGCCGCTGCCGACGTCGGCGTCCTCCCACGCGGTGGAGTTGACGTTATTCTCGGTCTGGTTATCGTAAACGGTCCAGCTGTCGTAGCAGACGACGGTCTCGACCGCAGCGGCGGTCTCGCCGCCGGCGGTGACGTGGGATGCGGAGAGCCATGCGACCTGATCCTTGTAGGCGGAGTCCTCGATCGGGGTCTTGGCGTCGGCATGGTAGCCGTCGGACTCGGCGTACTGGATGATCATGGTGTCGGTAACGGTGACGCCCTCAAGGTCGGCGAGCAGGTTCTTCACCGCCGCGCCGCGGCCGTAGACGACCTTGTCGACGCTGTGGTCGGTGTAATCGAAGGCATAGATGTTGTCATAGGCTTCGAGCTCTGCGCGGGTATAGTAATAGAACTTGTACGCGCTCTCGGCGGTCTCCTTGACCGCGATGTAGAACACGGCGTTGGCCACATCGCCGCCCTCCGCCTTGGACGGCGCCGCGATCGCGGCGCCGGCGGCGTCGGTGACGGTGATGCCGGTGATGCAGCGGATGTTGGACTGGTTCGGCATGCTGTCCGCGTCGCCGCGCATGATGCGGGCGTAGCTGTTCGGGTAGACGGTCTCGCCGTCGGTGTTGCTGACCGCCTCGGCGGCGACCATGTAGTTATTCGCCGCGTCGCGGACGTCGCCGACAGTGAAGGTGCTGACATAGCCGTCCGCCGCAATGGCGCTGAGACGGTAATCGTCGGCGAACTTGACGCCGAGCTTCGTCTCCGCCGCGGTGAGCAGGTCGGCGAGTCGGACGCCGGTCCAGTCCTCGGTGGTGAGCTCGCCGTTGACCTTGGCGGCATAGGTGGCGGTGAAGGGCTTATATTTGCCCTCGCCCTTCAGCTCTTTCCAGGTGAAGTTGACCGTGCGGGTGCCGGCTTCGATGGAAAAGGCGATGAAATCATCTCCGGGGGCGGTGATCCCGGCGGAGCTGGTCTTCGCGAAGGCGGCGACGCTCAGGCTGAACACCAGCGCCAGCGCAAGGACCATACCCAGAATGCGTTTGCTTGCTTTCATGTGTGTGCTTTTTCTCCTTTGTGTAGTTTTCTATTTGAGTGTGTGTTTCACACAGATCTCACAGCTTTCACGGCGCGCCAGAGCGCAACCGCCATCTCCGCGCGCGTGATGGGCGCGGTGGGGTTCAGATTCGTCCCGTCCCCGCGGACGACGCCGGCGGCGGCGAGCGCCGCGATCGCGTCGGCAGCCCAGTCGGCAACGGACCCGGCGTCGGCAAAACCGTCCAGCTTATCGCGTCCGGTCAGCTCCTTGCCGCCGGCGGTCAGCGCGCGGTGGAGCAGCGTCAGCGCCTCCTGCCGCGTGATGGGGGCGTTGGGGTCTGCCTCCGCCGCCTCCGCTCCGAAGGCACGGGAAAGCATCAGCGCAAGCTCGCCGCGGCGGAGCGCATTGCCGGGCAGGAATCGCCCCGTTCCGTCCCCGCGGACAACGCCGCAGGCATAGAGCTCCTCCGCCGCCTCGACAGCCCAGTCATGGCCCGCCATATCGGTGAAGACCGGCGCCGGCTCCTCCGGCGCGTCGCAGACCGTCAGGCTCACGAGGTCGGCGAGCTCGCCGCCGTCCCAGTAAAGGCGCAGCGCGGTCGCGTTTTTGACGCCGCTGCCGCCGTCCGTCGCCTGCCACGCGGCGAAAGCGCCGGAAAGCTCGGTCAGGACCGCCTCCGCGCCGCCTGCGGACTGCGCACGCAGCGCCTTGCCCTCCGGAACGGAGACGCCGAGCGCGGCGAGCAGCTCCGTCACCGGCGCGCCGAGGGCGCGGACCGAGCCGAAGCGCGCGTCCCACGCGCCGAGGCGCACGATGGCGCTCAGCGGGCTCGTCACGGTCTTGCCGCCCGCCGTGACCGTCAGGGCGACGGACTCTGCGCCGAGGCGCACTCTCACGACGTCCTTGACCCAGAAGCAGGCGGTGATCTCCGTCGGCTCCGTCTGCCCGAAGCCGAAGACGGGCGCGACGCGGTCGGCGCTCTCCGCGCCGAGGACCGGCGCGGCGGGGTAAACGCCCGCGCTCTGCTCCTCGGTCTCCGCGCTCGTTTCAAAAAGCGCGAGGACGGGGTTTATTTCCGAAATTTTCTCCCCCGCGGGATCGAAGCTGTAGCGCGCCGTGTCCGCCCCGAAGGCGTCCGGCAGTGTCTTGCTCATGCCGTCGGACGAGAGGGCGGTGACGCTCAGGCTCTGCGCGGTGTCTACGCCGAGCGCCTCCGCGAGAAGCTTCAAGTCCAGCCCATAGACGCGCCGCCAGCCGTAGACCGGGACGCCGTGGTTTTCAAAGGTGGAATAGGTCAGCAGCTCGGAGAAGCTGTCCCCAAGACCGAGGCGGTAGGTGCTCTCCCCGCTCGGCGCGGCGGCGACGGCGTCGAGGTCGTCCGGCGTCAGCCAGACGATGTTTTTCAAAAAGCCCCCGCCGGTTTTGATCGCGTCGCCGCCGATGGCGAGCGCAACCGTCTCCGGCTCGCCGAAGCGGTCCGTCTCCGCCGCCGCGGCGGGCAGCGCCGGCGCTTCCGACGTGGGCGGCAGTGAGGGAGCGCTTTCCGACGCGGCGGGGAGTTCCGCGGCCCCGGAAGGCGTTTCGCCGGCGGCGGGATCTTCGGCGACGATGGCAGGCGCTTCGGCGGGCATGGCGGGCGCTTCGGCGGCTTCCGGCCGCGGCGCGCGTTCCCGCGCCGCTTCTGCGGAAGGCTCCGCCTGGACAGCGCTCTCCCCCGCCCCGCCCTGTTCGGCTTCGGGCGACTTGGGGCCCGGCGCGGCCTTCTTCCGCCGCTTGGCCTTTGCCGCGCTCTCCTTCAACGGGGCGGTCGCCTCCGGCGGCGGGACGTCGGCTGCCTTCTCGCCCTCCGGCGCGGCCTGGCGCGCTCCGCTCCTGCGCGCCGGCTTTTTCTCCGGGGGCGCGGCTTTCGAGCGGCGCTCGCGCCTGGCCGGGGGCGCCTTCGGGACGGGCTCGGCCGCTGCCGCCGTGGAGTCCGGGGCGGGCTCCGCCGCCGCTTCCGGGGCGGAGCTGTGCTATGACGCCTCCACCCGCA
>CALJDB010000132.1 GCA_938023775.1 uncultured Clostridia bacterium | reverse complement strand
ACTTTGGACTAAACTGTTACGGAGTAATGATTGCCGCAGGAGGGCTTACAATATGAAATGGATCGAAGCCGCCATCACGACGCGCAGCGAGGAGATCGACGCGCTCTGCGAAAAGCTCGGCGCTTACGACATCGGCGGGATCTGCATCGAGGATGAGGCGGATTTCAAGCGCTTTCTGGAAAACAACCACCAATATTGGGACTATGTGGACGACGCGCTCGCCGCGCACTATGACGGGCTCAGCCGCGTGAAATTTTACGTTGAGGACAGCGACGCCGGGCGCGCGCTGCTGGGGAAGATCAAGGCGGAGCTCGGCTGCGAGGTCGCGACGTCGACCGTGGACGATGCGGACTGGGAAAACAGCTGGCAGCAGTATTATGAGCCGCTGGAGATCGGCGAAAAGCTGCTGGTCGTCCCGGAATGGCTCGACGCGGAGCCGAACGGCCGCACCGTGCTGCGGCTCGACCCCGGCATCGCCTTCGGCACGGGGAGCCACCCGACGACGCGGATGTGTCTTGAAGCATTGGAGCGCTTCGCCGCGCCGGGCAAAACGGCGCTGGATCTCGGCTGCGGCAGCGGCATTCTGGGTATCGCGGCGCTGCTGCTCGGCTGCGAAAAAGTCCTCGGCTGCGACGTGGACCCGAAGTCGCCGGACGCGGCGATGGCGAACGCCGCGCTGAACGGCATTGGCGCAGACCGGCTGAAGCTTTACGCCGGAGACCTGCTGCGCGATGAGGGGATGCGTCGGGAGCTCGACGGCAGCTACGATATCGTGCTCGCGAACATCGTTGCGGATGTGATCGTCGCGCTCGCTGCCTTCGTGCGCCGCTACTTAAAGCCCGGCGGGGCGTTCATCTGCTCCGGCATCATCGACGGCAGAGAGGACGAGGTCCGCGCCGCGCTCACCGGGGCGGGGCTCGCGGTCGAGGACCATCTCCACGAGGACGAATGGCACTGCTTCGTCTGCAAAGCCTGACAAAGTCCGAACTGTTAGGACTCCTATTATCGTCAGATACCTGACGATAATACAGGTCCTTATTTTTGGTTATCTTCTGTGTCGCATGCTTGACAA
>CALJDB010000131.1 GCA_938023775.1 uncultured Clostridia bacterium | reverse complement strand
TTGGATATGAAATGATTGGCGCTATGTACCGATGGCATCACAGGCTGCCATCAAGGAAATGGCGTAAGCGCTCCCGCAGTCACAAAGGCGGACCGCGTTTTGCGGTCCGCCTTTTTTCTTTTTCCCAAAATCTCCACTTCCCAAACGGCGGGATCTGTGGTATAAAGAAAGGTACGAATCTTTGTCGGGAAAGGTCGGGACATAGATGATGAAGGGGAAGCATCTCGCGGCGGGAGCGCCGCGGCGGGGGAGCGGAGCGGCGCGCGTGATCGGGCGCGGGCTGCTGGTGCTTTTTACCGTGCTTTTTATGCTGATTTTGGCGCTTTATCTGACGGTGACGGTCGTGATCCACGGTCCCTCGCCGGATGCGAAGCGTCTTTTGGTGCTGAGTCTGAACGAGACGAGCGCGCTGAAGTGGGTGCCCTCGCTCTCCCTGCCGCGCGCGGAGATCGACGCGATTCTCGCCGGCAGCGTGCAGGGCGAGCTCCAGACACCGGAGCCGGACAGCTTTCAGGAGCTGGATTTTGCACCGGAGGTCGCGGAGCAAAAGCGCGAGGAGGCAGGGCAGACGTCCCCGCCCGCCGAGCAGCCCGCGCTGGAGATCGTGGACGTCAAGGGCGCGACGTATAAGGGCAAGCTTATGCGCGTGCGCGACCCGGCGCGCGTCATCGTCGGAACGCTCGACCATTACGGAACGGGCTACGGGCTCTATCTGAAGGATTTCATCGCCAAATACGGCGCCGTGGCGGGCACGAACGCCGGCGGCTTTGAGGATTACGGCGGCACCGGCACCGGCGCGGTCCCGGACGGTCTCGTCATCCGGGATGGGCAGCTCGCGTGGGGCGAGCCCGATAAGGAATATAACAACGTCATCGGCTTCGATGCGGATAATCGCCTCGTCGTCGGCGCGAAAACCGGGCAGGAGGCGCTGGACGCGGGGCTTGTCTCCGCCGTGAGCTTCGCGCCCGGTCCCGTGCTCGTTGCCGACGGCGTGAAGCAGACGGGGCTCGGCGGCGGGCTGAACCCGCGTACCTGTATCGGACAGCGGGCGGACGGCACCGTGCTCATCCTCGTCATCGAGGGCAGGCACCCGGACTCCTTCGGCGCAAGCTACGACGACCTTGCCCAGCTGATGGCGGACGAGGGCGCGGTCAACGCCGCAAATTTAGACGGCGGCTCGTCCTCGGCGATGATCGTGGACGGCGAGCAGATCACCCGCGGGTCCAATATCATCGGCTCGCGCCAGATGGCGACCGCCATCCTCGTGCTGCCGGAGGTGGAGTGAAAAATGGAAGGATTGCTCGAACGGGAGGAGACGGCGCAGCAGCCGACCGCTCCCGTGCCGGAAAAGAAAAAAAGCCGCTTTCTCCGCGGCTATCTCATCTTCGTCGCGGTGCTCGCGGTGATCTTTGCCGCGGCGCTCGCGCTGCTCTGGGGCGCGCTCGCACGCTACCAGGAAAACGCGGACACCGCCGCGGCGGAGCGCGCCGCAGCGGAAGCCGCAGCCGCCGCGGAGCGGGAGGCTGCACTCCGCGAGCGCGAGGCGCGGCAGGAGGCGTTTCTCGCTTTCGCGGACGATACGGACGCCGCTGGCTGGGCGGCATATTATCTCGCCGCGCACCCGGATTCGCCGGACACGGCGGAGACCGCTGCCGCAGCGCTCGCACCGCTCTTTGCCCCGGAGGGCTTGGAGCGCTATAAAGCCGAGAGCTGGACGGAGGAAGCGCCGGTCTATGAGCTGCGGCGGGACGGGATCCCGCTCGCGCGCGTTGCGGTGGAAAAGCGGGACGGCGTGTGGTCCGTCGGCGCGGTCGAGATGCTCGTGGAGGGGACCGAACGCGGCAGCGTGACCGTTCCCGCGGGCTGCACCGTGTATTGCAGCGGGACCGCCCTCGGCGATAAATTCATCACCGAAACGGCGGCGCAGGACTTCGATTTCCCGGACTACGCCGCGTCGCTCCAAAACCCGGTGCAGACCGTGACCTACACGGTGGAAAACCTGCTCGCCACGCCGGAATTTTCCGTGGAGCCGCCCGCGGGCGCGCTTCTGACGGAGACGGCGGCGGGGGACTATCGCCTCGCCCTGCCGGACGCCGACGCCGCACCGCTGCAGGAGCGCGCCGAGGCGCTCGTCCGCGCGCTTGTATGGTATTATCTGAGCGGCGGGACGGACACCTATAAGAACATGAAAGCAGCCGCGGACCTCACCGAAGCGGGCAGCAGCGCCCACGCCGTCATTACCCAGACCTATGACGGCGTGACATGGAGCAGCACGTTCCAGAAAAATTACAGATGCGCCGCCGACGCGGGCGACGCGGTGTACTGCGCGGAAAACTGCGTGACCGTGGACGTGAAGTGCGACGCCTCCGGCTCGACAGGCTGGCAGGAGAAGACCATGGATGGCGGCTACCGCATCTGCTTCCTGCTCGTCGACGGCGAGTGGGGCATTTACGGGCTGGAGACGCTCTGAGATCCGAAGCGCTTCCGGCGGAAAAGAGAGAAAAACGATATGAATATCACGATCATCCTGCCCTCGCTGGATCCGGACGAGAAGCTGGTGCAGACCGTAGACGGTCTGCTCGCCGAGGGCTTTGACGACGTCGTCGTCGTGAACGACGGCAGCGGCGAGACGCACCGCGCTCCCTTCGCGGAGGCGGCGGAGCGTCCCGGCGTTACGGTGCTGACGCATGAAAAAAACCGCGGCAAGGGCGCGGCGCTCAAGACCGCCTTTGCCTTCGTCGCGGAGCACCGCCCTAATACCGCCGGGGTCGTCACCGTGGACGGCGACGGCCAGCACCGTCCCGCGGACGTGAAGCGTCTCGCGGAGGCGCTGCTCGGCGAGACGCAGCCGACGCTCTGGCTCGGCGTGCGCGACTTTTCGCTGCCGAACGTGCCGCCGCGCTCCCGCGCGGGAAACCGCACGACGCTCGCGATACTGCGTCTGCTCTGCGGCGTCCGCGTGACGGACAGCCAGACGGGGCTGCGCGCCGCGCCTGCGTCGCTGCTGCCCGCGCTCTGCCGCGTGAAGGGCGAACGCTATGAGTATGAAACGGAGATGCTCCTCTGGGCGCAGCGCGAGGGCATTCCCTTCGGCGAGATCGGCATCGAGACCGTTTACATCGACGAAAATCAGACGAGCCACTACCGCCCCTTCCGGGACAGCATGCGTGTGCTGGGCGTCATCCTGCGCGGGCTTGGGCGCTATATTTCCAGCTCACTGCTCTGCTTCCTCGTGGACGAGGGACTCTTTACGCTGCTGAATCTGCTGCTCGCGGGCGCGGCGGCGGGGGAGACGGAGGAGAGGCTCGCCGTCGCCGTCGTCGGCGCGCGGCTCGTGTCCTCGCTGCTGAACTATGTGTTAAACCGCCGCGTCGTGTTCCGCCGCGGCGAAGCGGTAAAGCGCTCGCTCTGGCGCTATTACGCCCTCGCCGTCGTTCAGGTCGCGGCGAGCTACGGGCTTCTGACCCTGCTCTCCAACCTCCTGCGCGCCACCCCCGCCGTCGAAACGCCTCTGAAGCTGCTGGTGGACTTCCTGCTTTTCTTAGCCAGCTACCAAATCCAGATGCGCTGGGTGTTCAAGAAGTGAAAAAACCATCCCCGCCCGATGCTTCGGACGGGGATGGTTTTTAAAAGAGCCTCGCAGAGTTCGCTGCCGCAGCAGCGAATAAAGTCAAATCCATTTTTCGGCGCGACACGTGCGTGCCGAAAAATACTCTGCGCGGAGGGAA
>CALJDB010000130.1 GCA_938023775.1 uncultured Clostridia bacterium | reverse complement strand
ACGTCCCGGACTGCCGGATCAAATGTGAAGGTCCGCTCCGGATAGAAAAGGGGCGATTTTCCGTAGTGATGCGTATCGATTCGAGAATGCACCGGGTCCTCGATCAGACAGAGGGGGGAGTCGTACTTCGCGCAGTGTTCCACCGCATCATAAAACCAGTCGTCCGGCTGAACATCCTCATACCTCGATCCGCCCTCATCGGCATAAGCACAGACCGACGCCCCCAGCATAGCCGCTGCCAAAACGAGCGCAGCAAGGCTCCGGAGCAAGCTTTCCTTGGTCTTCATTACACGCCTCCTTGCTTAGACTTAACTCAATAAAGCTCCAGCTACGTTCCGTTTGTATCGTATCAGAATATATTGTATTTGTCAACTTTAAAGTTATATGACGTCTTTTGTTGTGCATATTATACACATCAGTTTGCGAATAACGATTTATCATTTGCCGCAAATTGCCGAAACTCGTGTCTATCAAAAACCGGGACGCTGCCTCGCGGCAGCGTCCCGGTTTTCTTTTTCAAAAGCAGCAGAAAAGCGGATAAAACCTTCCTCCGCAGAGGGAGCAGAGGGCGGTGGCGGCGCAGAGGGCTCCGCAGAGGCGGTCGTTTCCGAGGTTGACGCCCTGAAAGCCATAGCTCTCGCCCGTGTCCTCATAGACGCGGCTCCCGGTCTCGATCTGCTGGAGCAGCTGGCGGTACTGCATGTTGCCCGGCGAGATCTCGCAGGCGCGGCGGGCGGACACCAGCGCCGCGACGCGGCTGCCCTGATAGTAGTTCGCGATGGCGTGGAGGTAATACCACTCGCCGTCGCGCTCGCTTTCGGGAACGCCGGAGAGCGCGGTGATCGCCTCGGCGAAGTGGCGCACGCGGATATAGTTGCGCGCGGCGCGCAGCTCGTTGCGCTCGCTGCTCTCCTGCCGTCCGGCATTGCCGTAGCCCCCGCCGAAGCCGTAAGCGCCCCACGGGTCGCTGTAAGCGCCGCCGTAGCCGCTCCCCTGCTGGGGGTTCGCCTGCGGATTTTTGATCTGCTCGTAGGCGGCGTTGATCTCGTTCATCCGCTGCGCGGCGGCGGCGTCGCCGGGGTTTAAGTCCGGGTGATATTTTTTTGCCAGCTTTCGGTAAGCTGCCTTGATCTCCTCGTCGCTCGCGTTATGCGATACGCCGAGGACCTCATAGGGATCACGATTCATTTTTGTGACTTCCCTCTCTTTGTTTCTTCTTGGCTTCCCGCGCCAGATAGCGGGTCCATACGCCGCTGTAGAGCACGCTGCGCAAGATCTCCGCGTCCTGCACGACGGGCAGGAGCTCAAACTCCGCCGCGGCGTCCGCTATGAGCATTTTCAGCATTGCGAGCTGCGACGCCTCGTCCAGCGGCGGATCGAGCCGCAGCAGCGGGTTATAGCTGCCGCGCTTTTCGTCGCGTTCGGCGTCCATCACGGCGTCCATCATATAGACAAAACGCCCCAGCGCGTCGCCGAAGCGGCGGAAATGGGGCTGCCACACGGCGTCCGGCTCCGGGGAAAAGAGCGCGCCCATCAGCGCGCCGAAGCTCGCCGCCGCAGCGTCCGCGTCCGGAGAGTTCGCCTTCTCCAGCGCGGAGAGCTCCGCAAGGCAGCGCTCGATGGCGGCGCACTGCTCCGGATGCTCGCGCTGCACGGCGCGGTAACGGCGGCGCAGGCACCTTGCCTCCGCGAGCGAGACGAGGCTGCGGTCGTCCGTCCAGTCGTCCAGCGCGTTATGATACGCGAGCGCCACGGTCATATCCGCGGCGTAATCCGTAAAGCGGCTGCGCCACCATTCGCGCGGGCGCAGCGGGTGGACAAGACAGCGATTTTTCGCATTGGTCTCCTCCGGCTCATACATGCTCGTCAGGAGCATCACGAGGAAGGTCATATCGTAATTGAGCGTCAGGCGGCTGAGCGCCCCGTGACGCCGCCCCAGCGCACGGCAGAGCCCGCAGTAGCAGCCGCGGTAGCGCCGCTTCTGGTCCTCGGTGAGCGCGGAGAGGTCCGCGACGACGTAGCCGAACATCCGTCTTTAAGTCCGGCGTTCAAACGCCGCGCCGCACTTGCGGCAGGTGACACGGATCTTCCCCTTGCCGCGCGGGACGCGGAGCATCGCCTTGCAGCTCGGACAGCGGAAAAACACATAGTCCTTGCGCTGCCGCATTCTGTCGCGCCAGTTGCGGAAGCCGGTCTTGACCTTATAGGTCTGGCGCAGATACCAGCCGTTTTCGCGCCGGCGCTGCTCCACGCGGCGGGAGAACATGCGGTAATAGGAATAGATCAGCACGGCGAGGGCGAGCGCCCAGAGCACGCTGCTGCGCACGAACAGATTGAGCACGACGAGGACCAGCGCCACATAGGACAGAAAGCGCGAGAGCTGGTCCGGACCGTTCCGGCCGATCATGAAGCGGTAAAACTTTTCTCTCATAATGCTGAAAACTCACCTGCGAAAAAATAAAATTCCGGTCTCTTCTCCGGACTCCCCTTTTTGAACTCCTACAGTATCACAATGTTTGGCGCGAATGTCAATGAATAAACCGTAAATTTTGGCGCGAAAAAGAAAATTATTGTATTAGTCTGCCCGA
>CALJDB010000129.1 GCA_938023775.1 uncultured Clostridia bacterium | reverse complement strand
CGCAACCGCCATGCTTGGATATTTCGTAAGCTTACAACCCCTCAGGCGCTCCGCGCCAGCTCCCCTTGCACAGGGGAGCCTTTAAACGGAGCCGCGCCAGCTCTTCTGTGCACAGGGGAGCCTTTAAATAAGGAAAAAATTTCAAATTCCTGTTGACAATCTCCGGAATTTTTAGTATAATCAAAAAGCTGTTTGGCAGATATGGCGGCGTAGCTCAGTTGGCTAGAGCACGCGGTTCATACCCGGGGTGTCATTGGTTCAAATCCAATCGCCGCTACCATCTACGGGACGCCGGTCAAGCGGCGTCCCGTATCGCTTTTTACGGCCCGGTGGTCAAGCGGCTAAGACACCGCCCTTTCACGGCGGTAACACGAGTTCGATTCTCGTCCGGGTCACCATTTTTAAGGAGGCTTAGCTCAGCTGGTTAGAGCGTCCGCCTCACACGCGGAAGGTCGATGGTTCGAGTCCATTAGTCTCCACCATAACCAAGATGATCCGAACCCTTTACCGATCGGTCAGGGGTTCGGATCTCTTGCTTTTTTGAGCCGATTTTGAAGGGAGAAATAGTGCGCGATGAAACGGATACTTGCCCTTATCCTCGCGGCGCTGCTGTGTCTCGGCGCGGCTCCGGCGGCGTTTGCCGCGGGCGGCGCGGAGCCGCAGCAGGCCGCGGAGGCACTTTATGAGCTTGGGCTTTTCAAGGGCGTCGGCTACGGCGCGGACGGGAAGCCGGATTTTGCCCTCTCCGCCGCGCCAAACCGCGCGCAGGCGATCACAATGCTGGTGCGGCTGCTCGGCAGGGAGAGCGAGGCACTGGCGGGCAGTTGGTCCACGCCCTTCGCCGATGTGCCGGACTGGGCTGCGCCCTATGTGGGCTATGCCTACGCCAAGGGGCTCACCAAGGGCGTCGGCGAGACGGCGTTCGGCTCCGACGCCGCCGTGACGGACTCCCAGTACCTGACCTTTGTCCTGCGCGCGCTGGGCTATTCCAGCGGGACCGATTTTCGGTGGGACGCCGCGTGGGAGCTCTCCGACGCGCTGGGCTTTACCGCGGGGGAGTATCCGAAGGCGTCCGCCTTTCTCCGCGGCGACCTCGCGCTCATCTCCTATCAGGCGCTCTCCGCCGCCTATAAGGGCAGCAGCAAAACGCTGCTGGAGTCCCTCGCCGAAGCGGGCGCCGTGGACTTAAACCGCGACCGGCTGCAATTTCGCGACGTGCTCGCGGACGCTTCCGCCCGCCATGAAGCGGCGGTCACTGCGCCGGTGGATTCCGCCGCGCTGGACCGCTACACGGTCAGCGACGCCACCGCGGAGCTGTTGACGGACGGCGAGATCAGCGCGCTGCTGGAGAGCTCCGCCCACCGGACCACGGTGTCCCGCACCGAGGCGGAGAGCGACGTCGACCTCCTCTTCCGCGCCCTGCGCAGCGCTTACTGCGCTTACTACTATTTCGGCGCGGACAAGTTCGAGACGGCGCAGCGGAACGTCGAGCAGTGGCTGGCGCGGTTTGATACGGTGAAGGTGGCGGAGCTGGAGAGTAAGATCGCCGGGGAGATGCGCTTCGCGCGCGACGCCCACGCCGTTTTCTGCACCGGCGAAGCGGAGGCGGACGTGCGGTATGAGTATTTCTACGTAGAAGGGCTGCGCCTTTACGCCGACGGCGGCAGCTACTATAAGCTGGACGGCGGCGAGCGCTGGACGCTCCGCGGCTGCTCCGACAGCCGGGTGAGCATCCGACCGACGCTGACGGAGGACGGCGAGCTGGTCTACGCCCCGGTGCTGTTCGTGCCGCTGACGGAGGTGGGGAGCTGCACCCTGACGTATCAGAACGCGGCGGGCAGGACGAAGACGGAGACCGCCACGTGGACGCAGAGCCGCGCTTACGCCGGGACGCTGCTGCGCCCGGACGTGAAGAGCTTCCGGGAAAACGGCATTCAGTATATCTCGGTGCGCAGCTTCATGGGGGACTATGACGCGGAGCTTCAGGATTTCGCCGCCAGCGGGAAGGACGCCCGCGGCGCGAAGGCAATCATCTTCGACCTGCGCGCCAATCACGGCGGCGACGACCGCTACGGCAGCAGCTGGGTCCGGAATTTCACCGGGACCGCGCCGAAATACAGCGTGGCGGTGGGCAACCGCTTCAGCCGCCTGCGCGCGGCGGCGTGGGGCGAGGGCTCCGCGCTCGCGGGCACTTTCGCGCAGTTTGAGCAGACCGGCGTGTTCCAGAATAACGACATCCCCATTATCGTGCTGGTGGACGACGGCTGTGCCTCCTCCGGCGAGAGTATGCTGAATTCTCTCAAAACGCTGGACAACGCCATCGTCATCGGCACCAACTCCGGCGGCTATCAGCTCTGCGGCAACGATATGTCGATGACCCTGCCCAACACGGGCATGTACCTCTACTTCGGCGTGAGCCTCACGTTCCCGTATGGGATGGAGAACGTGGACTACAAGGGCTATGAGCCCGACGTCTGGTGCAGCGCCGACACCAGTCTGGATGCGGTGCTGAATATGCTGGTGCGCTATGATCTCACCGACCGGGCGACGGCGGACGCCATCGCCGACAAGGCGGCGACGAAGGACGTGATGATGGAGCTGGACGGTGTGAAGATCCGCCCCGGTCAGACCTTCGGCAGCGGTTCGGGGACGCATGTGCTCTATCCCACGCTGGACGGTGAGCGCGTCACGGACTATAGCTACACGGTGGGCGGCAGCGCGATCCTGTCCCACAGCCGCACGTCGGACGGCGGGATTGCCGTCAAGGTCATCGGCGGCGGAAAGGAGACCATCACCGTCACGATCGGCGGCGCGGATTACCGCTTTTACTGGTGCTCCGACGCCGGAGTCGACGTGGGCAACGCCCCGGACAGCGACCTGACGCTCATTTTCAAGGGCAATGTCGTGAAGCCGGGAGAGCAGTTCGGCGCGTGGAAATGGGTGTATTTTCTCGACGTGATGGTGAACGGGCAGCGCGTGACCGACTATACCTACACCTTGGAGCGGGACGGCATTCTCTACCACCGCCGGACCGCCGACGGCAGGATCGCCGTGGGCGTGATTGGCAACGGGATAACGCCTATCACCGTTCACTATAACGGGAAGGACTATTCCTTCGTCTGGGTAACGGAGGGCTTTGACGGCGACGTCTGCGTGCCCGCCGACCCGGAAAACGTCACCCTCCGGTGGGGAGACTCCGACATTTATCCGGGCGAGGCGTTCGGCACATGGGAGGGGAGCTATAAGCTCTATCCCATGCTGGACGGGAAGGCGATCACGGACTATACCCTGCGCAACGAGAACCCGGAGGTCGCGGCGGTGCAGAAGGCGGCGGACGGCTCGGTCGAGCTCACGGTAGTCGCCGACGGCTCCGCGCGGCTCACCTTCACGGTGAACGGCAAGGATTACACCTTCTACTGGTATGCGGCGACGCCGGGCTGAGGGAACGCGTGTAAAACCAGGTATGTGCCGCGAAGCGGCACCTTTTAAAGGCTCCCCTGTGTAAGGGGAGCTGGCGCGGCGCAGCCGCGACTGAGGG
>CALJDB010000128.1 GCA_938023775.1 uncultured Clostridia bacterium | reverse complement strand
CGCGTTCAAATTTTCTCCCGCGCTTGAAGTGGCGCGCTCTGTCGCCGGGGCAAAAGGGATTTTCCCGCTCCATCGCGCTCACTCCGCGTGGAGCGCGCGGTGGATATAGGGTCCCACCTCGTCGCGCGCGATGTTCAGCGCGGCGGCGAACTCGCCGAATAGCAGATCCTCCGCCTCCTTCATAAAGCGCTCGTCCACGGCGCCGAACTTTTTCTTCTGCGCCAGCGCCTCCTTGCGCTTCAAGTAAATGGATTTCGTCATCCGGATGAGGTCGCGGCAGCAGTGGCTTTCCATGCAGCTCCGGTAATGCTCTCGGAGCTGGTTTAAGTTGCGGTTATGATACGGCTCCGCCTCCACCTCCGGCATGCCGCGGATGAGCTCCTCAGCCTCAGCGCGCGAGATGATGGGGCGGGAGAAGACCTTGCTGTTCACCGGGATGGTGATGCTGCAGCTCTGATAGAGCGGCTGGAGCGTATAGTACTCCTGATCCTCCGCACCCGGCTGGATGCTCTCCACGCGGCAGACGCCCGTCCGTCCGTATAAAATCAGTTCTCCGATCTTGTACATTTTCCTTCTCTTCAAGCTCCTTTTCCATATTCACACACTCTCTCCTGTATAAATATACCATAAATTTGCGCAAAATGTAAGCCCCATTTTCAAAAATTCCCGCTGTTTCCAGCGTTTTCAGGCGGCAAAAATGATGCAGTTTATGCTATAATGGTGGAAACGGACCGGAAAGGAGCGACCGCGAATGAAACGAAAGCTGACCGCGCTGCTGCTCGCCGCCGCGCTGGCGCTCGCGCTGAGCGCGCCCGCCGCAGCCGCGGAGGATGCGCGCATTGACACTGCCTCCGCCCTGCTCGCCGACGGCGCGGAGCTGACGCAGAATACATACTGGACCGGCGGAGACTACCGCGCGGAGACTTACGCCGCCGTCGCCCCCGGCGCGCTGCGCCCCGTGGTCGTGAGCGGGGAGACACTCTGCTCCGCCGGGTCGCTCGCCGCAGCCGCGGCGCGGCTGGAGGAGCAGACGGGGCTGCGCACGCTCGCGGGCGTGAACGGCGGGTTTTACAACACCGCCGACCTCTCCCCCGTCGGCGCGGTGGTCTCCGGCGGCGCGCTGCGCAGCGACGACGACGGGCTCTATGCCATCGGCTTCCGCGCGGACGGCAGCGCCGTGATCGGCAAGCCGCAGGTGAAGCTCAGCGTGGCGCAGGACGGCGAAGCGTTCTTCCGTCTCGCCGCGCTCAACCACACGGGGCGCGAGGGCGTCTCGCTCTTCACCGCGGACTACGGCAGCGCCGTGCGTCTTTCCGGTACAGGCTGGTACGCCGTCTGCGGCATCGACGGCGAGATCCCGCTCTCCGGCGAGCGGACGCTGACCGTCACGGAGACGGGGACCTATGAAGGCCGCCTCGCGCTGCCGGAATCCGGTATCGTGCTGACGCTGCCGGGCGAGACGGACTCCGACGCGCCCGCGCCCTTTTCCGCGCTGGAGCCGGGGCTGGAGCTGACGCTCACGGCGGAATGCGCCGAGGGCTGGGAGAACGTGGAGAGTGCGGTCTGCCTGCTCTATAAGCTCGTGACGGACGGCAAAGCCGAGAGCGGGCTCGAACGCTCCGCCGCGCCGCGTACCGCCGTCGGTCTGCGCGCGGACGGCACGCTCATCGTCTACACCGTGGACGGCAGGCAGAGCGGCTACAGCGTCGGCAGCGGGCTCGACCGCGTCGCCGCGCGGCTCATCGCGCTCGGCTGCGTGGAGGCTGGCGCGCTCGACGGCGGCGGCAGCACCGTGTTCTCCGCCGTGCTGCCCGGTGACACGGCGCTGACGCGGCAGAGCAGTCCCTCCGGCGGCAGCGAGCGCGCCGTCGTGAACCATCTGCTGCTCGCGACGGACGCGGAGCCGACGGGCGGCGCGGCGCGCCTTGCGCTCTATCCGCTGGACATCGACGCGCTTGCGGGCGCGGAGGTCCCGCTCACGGTGAAAGCCGCGGACGAAAACGGCTTTGCCGCCCCGGTACCGGAGAACGTGACATTCTCGGTCACGCCCGGTCTCGGCGAGGTGCGGGACGGCGTTTATTACGCCGCGGGCAGCGGCGAGGGGACGATCACGGTCTCTGCGCCGGGGCTCCGGAGCGTCAGCATCCCCGTATCCGTCGCCGCAGAGCCGGACGAGTGGGCGCTTTATGGCGAAAAATACGGCAAAAAGACCGAGTCTCTGACGCTGGAGCCGGGGCAGGAGGTCGATCTGACCGTCCGCGCGTGGAAAAACCACCTGCGGCTCGAAGCGGCGGACACGGCGTTCACCTGGGCGCTCGACGAAGCCGCGGGCACGGTCGACGAAACCGGGCATCTCATCCCGGCGGAGAACAGCGGCGAGGGCTTCCTCACCGTTTCCATCGGGGAGCAGAGCCTCGCCATTCCGATCCGCATCCGCGCGGAGCTGCCGTTTTACGACGTGAAGAAAGCCGACCGGCACTACGCGGCGGTCAAATATGTCTACGAAAACAACATTTTCCTCGGCACCTCGGACACGGCGTTTTCGCCGGAGGTCGTCATGGACCGCGCGATGCTCGTGACCGTGCTCTGGCGGCTGAGCGGCGAGCCGGAGGCGGCGTCCCCCGCCGCGTTCGCCGACGTTGCGGAGGATGCGTGGTACGCCGCCGCCGTCGCCTGGGCGGGCGAAGCCGGGCTCGTGCAGGGCTACTCCGCGGAGCGCTTTGCCCCGGCGGACCCGCTCACGCGCGAGCAGATTTTGACCATTCTCTGGCGCTGGGCGGGCTCCCCGGAGCCGGACGCGGACGCCTCGCTCGCCGTCTTCCCGGACGCCGCCGACGCCGGAAGCTGGGCGGAGAGCGCGCTCCGCTGGGCGGTCAGCGAAAAAATGCGCCTCACCGACCCGGACGAGTCCGGCGCGCTGCTCCCAAAGGAACACATGACCCGCGCCGCCGTTGCCGAGGTCCTCATGCGGTATTTAACGGCGAGCGCGGAATAAAAACACCGCTCTCCCGAAGGCATTCCCGGCAAGCAAAAAAGCCCGCTTTTGAGCGGGCTTTTTTGCTTGCTATTTCTCTCAGAGCGTGGGCCAGCCCACATTTCCGGCGTCGGTGTCGCGGGCGCTTTCGGGGGTCTGGCGCTGGGCGGGGGCGACGAGCTGGACGACTTGGAAATTCTCGCGGCTCAGCTTCTTCACGAGGCCGTGGGGCTGGTTCGGCGGGATGCGGATGATGCAGCCGCGGTGGAGCTCATAGTCCTTGTCGCCGACGCGGAAGAGCGCGCGGCCGCCGAGGACGAGATTCACCTGCTCCTCCGGGTGCTCATGCATCACGAGGGCGGGGTCCCACATCTCGGAATACTTGATCGTCATGTACTCGGAGCCCTGGAAGCACCAGGTTCTGCCGCCGGGCATCTTGTCGTTCGGCTGGCGCTCCTCCAGATCAAAAAGTTCGACCTGATCGTTCATTTTCTTTTTTCCTCCTTACTTTTTCTGGGGCAGACCCATATAATCGCGGTATTCACGGGCGGTCATGACCTCGC
>CALJDB010000127.1 GCA_938023775.1 uncultured Clostridia bacterium | reverse complement strand
CGGCACGCCGGACAGCCTGCTCAACGTGCTGCGCAACACCATGCTCGGCTCCTGCATTTCGCTGGCGATGGCGTGCAATCTGCTGAACGGCCGCTGGGACTTTTCCATCGGCATGATGGTGATCCTGTGCCCCGTCCTTGCCATGCCGCTGGTGGATATGCTGGGGATCGGGATCCCCGGTCTTCTGCTCGTCTGCATCGTCATCGGCATGCTCGCCGGACTGCTCAGCGGCGTGACCTATCTGGTCATCCGGGTGCCGTCCATCGTTGTCAGTCTGGGCTTCTATGTCATCTACGAAAGCGTCATCACCGTCTATAACCACGGCGCGGGCGCGCGCATCCGCGATTTCAGCATGCTGAAGCTGGCGCAGTTCCCCTACATATTCATCGTGGCGGGCGTCGGATTTCTGGTGTTTTACGTTCTGTTCACCCACACCCGCTTCGGCAGCAACGTCCGCGCGCTCGCCAAGTCGCAGGCGCTCGCGGTCAACAGCGGCATCAACGAGCGGTGCAACGTGCTCGGCTGTTACCTTCTCTGCGGCTTCCTCGTGGCGATCGCCGGCATCATTTACGTCTGCATGACCGGCACCATTCTTGCGGATATGCGCCAGAACGGCTCGTCCACCATCATGTTTGAGGCGATCCCGCCGGTGTTCATCGGCTTCTTCCTGATGAAATACACCAACCTGACCGTCGGCGTAATCCTCGGTACGCTGACCATGAAGCTGCTGACCGCTGGCATGCTGGCGATGGGGATCCCCTCCGCGCTGCAGAGCGTGGGCGTCGGTCTGTTTCTGCTCGCCTTCATCGCCTTCACCAGCAATCAGAACAAGATCCACGCCGCAAGAAAGGCGCGCCGCCGTCTGGCAGCGGTCATGGCGGGGATGAAGGAGGCGGAAAGCCTGTGATTTCTGAACAGACGATCCGGACCGAGGTGCTCGTCGTCGGCGCCGGCATCGCGGGGACCTTTGCCGCGATCCGCGCGCGGGAGCTGGGCGCCGAGGTGCTCGTGGTCGAGCAGGGCGAGCCCGGCTTCGTGGGCCGCTCCTCCACCGGCACCAACGTCAACCGCGTCGTCCTTCCGGAGGACGACCACGAGGAAGCGCTGCGCGGCTCCGTGCTCCAGACCGACTATATGCTCGATCAGGAGTACGCCGCAGAGCTGATCGACGAGTCCTACGACCGTTTTCAGGAGATCCTCAGCATGGGCGGCGATTATGAGCGCGGCTGGGACGGCGGGATCAAATGGATGATGATGGACACCGACGTCGCCGGCTTCCGGCAGCGTCAGGCGATCTGGAGCCCCTTCGGCTCTTACAAGCATCTGAACAAATTCGTGGCGCATGCCAGAGCGCTGGGCGTGCAGTTCCGGGGCAGGACCCTGATCACCGAGCTGCTGACCCGCGACGGCGTCTGCGTCGGCGCCATCGGCATCGACGTGCGCACCGGAGAGTTCCTGACCTTCCAGGCCAAGGCAGTCGTCGTCTGCACGGCGGACTATCACGCGGCGGGCTGCAACACCAGCTCCTTCACCGGCGACGGCATGGCCATGTGCCAGCGCGCGGGCGCCCAGCTGCGCGGCATGGAGTTCGGGCGCATCTGCTTCGGCGCGATCTGGCCCTCTTACGGCGAGCAGATGATCAGCGCCAGCGAGCGCATGGC
This sequence comes from uncultured Clostridia bacterium, assembly GCA_938023775.1. Classification (GTDB taxonomy): domain Bacteria; phylum Bacillota; class Clostridia; order Oscillospirales; family Oscillospiraceae; genus SVKR01. The sequence goes on along the minus strand of CALJDB010000127.1, from coordinate 4,969 downwards.
AAAAACCTTCCGCAACAGTGGTCAGAAAGTCCGTATCATCAACGCGCTGGGCGAGGAATTCTGCGAGCGCTATGCGTGGACGCGCACCCGCCCGGACCGCATGGTGGGCGGACCGAGCTGGAAAAACTATATCCCCGCCATCATGAAGGAAGTCCGGGAGGGCAGGGGACCCGTGTTCTATGACACGGGGGCGGTCAAATTCGAGATCGGCTTCTCCCAGCGCGCCAGCGCCCAGACCGGCGGCGTGCGCATCGACAAAAACGCCGTGACCGCCGTTCCGGGGCTGTTCGCCGCGGGCAACGGCTCCGACATGTGCGGCGGCATGCATTTTTCGATCCCCTATAATCTGATGGGCTCCTGCTTCACGGGACGCCGCGGCGGGGAAAGCGCCGCGAATTACGCGAAGGAGCATGCGTATGCCGAGCCCGACGCCGGGCAGCTTGCGCGGCTGAAGGCGGAGACTTACGCCCCCGCGCAGCGCAGCTCCGGCGTGACCGACGCCGAGCTCCGCTGCCGCATGATCGACATCTGGCCCTATCTGGATTACCGCACGGAGGAGACGCTGACGCATGCATACGAGCGCTTCCGCGCGCTGGAGGACGATGCCGCCCACCTCGCCGCCGGCGAGGACGTGCATGAGCTCGCCAAGTGCCTGAAGATCCGGAACGTGGTCCAGCTGGCGCAGGCGCAGTGTCTGGCGGCGCTCGAACGCCGGGAGTCCCGCATCGAGCATTACCGCGCGGACTATCCCTGCATGGACAACATCCATTATGCCAGGTGGGTCGTTGTCGACGGCGTCGGCGACGGCATGCGGGCGCGGCTGGAGGACATTCCCTTCGACCGCTACAAATACCGTCCGGAGCCGGAGATCGTGGATCGCTGCGCGCCGGCGGAGCAGGAGGTGGAGCCGACATGATACGAGCCATCGATACCCTCGCCTGCACCGGCTGCACGCTCTGCGAAAAGGTCTGCCCGGTGGACCTGTTCCGCCTTGCGGACGGCAGAATGACCCTGGCGTATCCGGGGGACTGCTGCAACTGTCTGCAATGCAGATATGTCTGCCCGGTGGACGCGATCTCCTTCACCCCCGCGGAGCCGGAAAAGCTCGATATGAGCGGTGAGTGGGAAAAGATCAAGCAGCTTATGGGAGCGGTGGACCACCCGCAGGCGGCGGTCACGCGCCTGCCTCCCTGGGAGCTTGCAAAACGGCGGCGGCAGGGCGCCGTATGACCCGAAGGCCATCCTGCCCGGATGAAACAGTACGCAAATTTCCCCCGGTCCTATCATCAAAAAATGAAAAGAAAGCAGGGAAACAAAATGAAAAAACTTCTGGCAACGCTTCTGTCCATGCTGATGGTCCTCTCCTTGTTCGCCGGCTGCGGCGCACCTGCGGAGACCGACCCCACTCCCGCGCCCACCCCCGCGGAGACGCCCTCCGCCGAGCCGGAGGCCACGGTCGCTCCCGGCACCTATTCCTTTACCTATGTCGACGTTTACGGCGACGAGACCGCCTTTACCGTGACCCTCAGGGACACCGGAAAGGTCTATGTGATGTATGAAGGCGCGCTGGGCAAGGCGACCGTCAACGGCGACGGCTGGACCGACAACGGCGACGCCACCGTCACCACCGAGGCGCTGAGCGAGGCGCTCCCCGTCGAATGGGCTGACGCGGACGGCAAAATCACCTGGAAGGCGGACGGCGAGACGCTGACCCCCGCGGGCTACATCGCGCCCACCGAGTTCATCGCCAAGCCCTACACCGACCCCGTCAACGCCGCCGAAGCGGTCGGCGTTTACACCTTCGGCTATGTGAACGCTTACGGCGCGACCGTGCCTTATGCGGTCAAGCTGAAGGAGGACGGTACCGCGCTGATCGTGATGGACCACGCGTGGGCTGGCGCGCAGAGCTATGCGGGAAGCCAGTGGGTCCGGAACGACGACGGCACCATTACCATCAGCGGCATGAGCTATGAGGGCGAGCCGCCCAAGACTGCCGGAAACGGCGCGTTTTGGTTTGCCGACGACACTTATGAGAGCACCTGGGAGCTCGACGGCGGAAGCTGCGCGCCCGCCGGCTTCGACGGCACGTCCGTGCCGATGGACCGCTCCGGTCTGACCGAGGGCGCGATCGCCGCGCTGGACGCATTTTAACACCCCGATTTTATTGTGAGCGAGGAAAAACACGCAATGGACAACAACGCAACAGAAACGAGGATCTCTACCGACGTTCTCGTCATCGGCTCCGGCATCGCGGGCTGCTTCGCCGCGATCCACGCCTGCCGGGAAGGCGCCTCCGTAACGGTGGTGGAGCAGGGAGAAGCGGGCTTTGTGGGCCGCTCCGCTCCCGGACCCAACATCCAGCGGGTCGTTCTGCCGGAGGATGATTTTGACAAGGCGCTGGAGGGCACCGTTCGCCAGTGCGGCTACATGGTGGATCAGGAATACGCCGACGAGGTCATCCGGGAATCGAACGACCGGTTTCAGGAGGAGCTCGCCCTCGGCGCCAACGTGGAGCGGGACTGGAACGGAGAAGTCAAGTGGATGATGATGGAGACCCAGTTCCCCGACTTCAAGCAGAGGGAGGCGGTCTGGGAGCCCTTCGGGTCCTACAAGCATCTGCACAAATACAAGGTGGAGGCGGAGCGCCTCGGCGCGCGGATCATCAGCCGCACTGTCGTCACCGATCTGCTGACGAAGGACGGCAGGGTCATCGGCGCCGTGGGCGTCAACCGCAGGACCGGCAGCTTCCTCGTGGTGCGCGCCAAGGCGGTGATCGTCGCCACGGGAGACTGCCACGCCGCCGCCGCGGGCAACAACCCGTCGCTGACCGGCGACGGCATGGCGATCGGTCTGCGCGCCGGCGCCGGGCTGCGCGGCATGGAGTTCGGGCGCATCGGCTTCAGCGTGATCTTCCCCGCGGGAAAGCCCATGACCATGGCGGAGACCATGCGCCGCGGTCTGCGCCGCCCCGGGCAGACAAACGTCCGGATCATCAACGCGCTGGGCGAGGAATTCTGCGAGCAGTATGAGAGCACGCGGAAAATCCCCGGACGCCTCATCGGCGGTCCCCCGTGGGACTGCTATCTCCCGGCGATCCTCAAGGAATACCGGGAGGGGCGGGGCCCCGTGTTCTGGGATGTCGGCGCGATGAAGTTCGAGATCGGCTTCACCGCCCAGCAGAGCGAACAGAACGGCGGCATCTGCATCGACAAAAACGGCTGCACCGGCGTGCCCGGTCTGTATGCCGCAGGCAACGGCTCCGATATGTGCGGCGCGGTCAACTTCTCCATCCCCTATAACCTGATGGGCTCCCACGCGACCGGACGCCGCGCCGGGATCCAGGCGGCGGGATATGCCGCCGCCGCGGAGCTTGAGCCGGTCGACGAGGCACAGCTCCGCCGGCTGAAGGCGGAGGCTTACGCGCCTCTGGCGGAGACCGGCGGCGTCGGCGAGGCGGAGATCCGCCGCAAGCTGATGGATGCGTGGAAGTATCTGGATTACCGCACCGAGGCAAACCTGCTCCGCGGGCTCGAAATGCTGCGCGGGCTGGAGGACGAGGCACGGCATCTCTGCGCCGGGGACTGGCACGAGCTGGTCAAATGCCTGAAGATCCGCAATACCGTTCAGGTCGGTCAGGCAGGCGCCCTCGCCGCGCTCGAGCGCCGGGAGTCCCGCCTGCTGCACTACCGGGAGGATTACCCCCTGACCGACAACACGAACTGGCTCAAGTGGATCATCGTCCGCGGCACCGGCGACTCCATGCGGACGGAGACCGTCGATATCCCGATGGAGCGCTATAAATATCGCCCGGAGCCGGGTCTGGTCGACAGGTTGGCTCCCGCCAGAAAGGACGGGTGAGCCCGCATGATCAAAAACATCAACAGCTTCTCCTGCACGGGCTGCGGCCTCTGCGAAAAGATCTGCCCGATGGACGTGTTCCGCTTCCGTGACGGACAGATGACGATCGCCTACCTCGGCGACTGCGTGAGCTGCCTCCAGTGCGTGTTCATCTGCCCGGTGGACGCCATCAGCGCGGTCCCCGGCAAACCCGCCAAGTTCAACATGGACAACGAAATGGCGGAGATCAAAAAAATGATGGGCTTCCATGACCACCCCAAGGCAGCCGAAACCGCAATGCCGCCGTGGATGAAAGCCAAAATGAAAGAAGGAAAACAGAAATGAAAAATTCCCTGCTGTACTTCTTGCCGCACTGCTGATGCTTGCGCTGCTCGCCGGATGCAGCGGCTCCTCCGGTCTGAAGGCCGGTGCGGGTGCCGGCGAGGTGGAGTATGCCGATATGCACTTAAGCCACATGCCCGCGTGATGCTGCTTGAAAACGGCACGAAAGCAGCCTTCGTCTCGATGGAGCTTGTCCAGTGCCCTCCGGACTGCATCGAGCAGATCCGCGCCGTCATCAGTGAAAAGACCGGGACGCCCGTTGAGAATGTCTGGGTCCACTCCACCCACGTGTTCAGCACGCCCCATGCGCCGGACGACGCGGAAAACAAGGCGCTTTTCAACGAGGCGGTGACCGCTGCCGCTTCTGCTGCGGCGGATCAGGCGCTCAAGGCATGGGTCGTGCGGAACATTCCGCTCAACGCCTCGGCCGCGCAGCAGCGCGCGCTGATCCCCGGCGTTGTCCATCTCACACACATCCGCAACAGCGGCGTCGCCTTTGGCATGTTCTCGGGCGGACGGTGGCTGTTCCTTGCGCTGCTCGCGGCGTTCTGCGTCATCGTTGTGTGGGCGCTCGTGCGCCATAAGCTCTCCGCGCCGTGGGAGCGCTGGCTTGCGGTGCTCGCCATGGCCGGCGCGATCGGCAACGGCATCGACCGTGCGCTCTACGGCTACGTCGTCGATATGTTCGAGCTCGAATTCATGCATTTTGCGGTGTTCAACATCGCCGATATCGCCATCAACGTCTGCTGCATCCTCTTTGTGCTGCTCATGCTGCTGCGCAGCCGGGACT
>CALJDB010000126.1 GCA_938023775.1 uncultured Clostridia bacterium | reverse complement strand
AGGGGGAAAGAAGGTCGCGCCCCGCGGGCGCGAAACTTATTCAATTTGCGCCAAAGGCGCGTTCAATATTGAAATCCCCTCGCCCTTGGGGCGAGAACCCCCCCCCGCAAAAAATCACCCCGGAACCGACCGGCTCCGGGGCAAACCGCTATTTCATTTCTCCTCGATCACAGCATCCCAACATTCGCCGGTCTCCGCATTATACCACACGCAAGTAACAGCGAGCTCCTCGCCTTCGGCGAGGGTCTCCGGCTGCTCGGTCCAGTAGAGATACACCGTCGTGCCGGGCTCGGCGTAATCCGACTCGATGACCTCGGCGACGCTGCCGTCCTCGTTCTCGCCGGTGATGCGCACCGTCATGGTATAGAGCGCCTCCATACGGTCGTTCAGCCCAGCGTCCGGGTCGGACTTCATCGACGTCTCCGGGCTCTCCGCCTCCTCCGCCGGAAAATCCGAAGCGTCGCAGGAATAGGAAAACATGCTGCCGTCCGCGCTGAAGGTCACCCCCATCGCCGTCTCGTTTCCCCCGGCGGACGGTGCGGCGGACTTCGCCGCGAAAAGCCCTCTGTTGACGGACAGCACCGTTCCGACCAGAACGACGAGGCACGCCGCCGCGAGCGCGATCGGCCGCCAGCGCTGGAAGTTTTTCTGGAATTTTACCGCTTTTTCGGCGCGGCGCACGCGGTCCATCACCGCTCCGTGGAGCTCATCAGGCACGTCCTCCGGCTCCGCCGCCGCTTCGCTGAGGGCGGAAAACGCCGCATAGAGCGCTGCGCAGTCCGGACAGTGGGCGATATGCGCGCGGACCTCGGCCTCGTCAGCCTCGGAAAGCTCGCCGTCGAGCATTTCGCTGAGCTTTTCCTGAATTTTTTCACATTCTGTCACGCCTGATCGCCTCCTTCCGAACTCTTAGACGCACCGGCGCGAAAAAAGTTCCCATTTTGCGAAAGCAAAACGCAAAGTTTTTTTCGTCCGCGGAAGATCCGCGTTTTGACGGTGCCGACGTCGATCTCCAGCGCGCGGGCGATCTCGTCGTAGGAAAGCCCGGCGATCTCGCGCAGGAGCAGCACGCGGCGGGAGGCGTCCGGCAGGGCGTCCAGCGCGCGGCGCACCGCGCCGCACAGGTCGCGCCGCTCCGTGACGGCGGCGGGATCAAAGCGAAAATCCTCGATCTCCAGCTCGCGCTCGCCGTTTTCGTCCTCAGCGGAAAGGCTGACCGTCTCGCGACGGCGGCGGAGAGCGTCCGTGCAGACGTTGCTCGCGATACGGTAGAGCCAGACGGAGAGCCGGCTCTCGCCCCGGAAGCCGGAGAGCGCCATATAAGCCTTCAGAAACGTCTCCTGCACCGCGTCCTCCGCGTCCTCGCGGTTTCCGAGCGTGCGCAGGGCGAGGTTATAGACCGTTTTTTCGTGCGCGCGGACGATCTCCTCGAACGCCGCGCTGTCGCCCTTTCGGGCGCGCTGAAGAATGCTCAGCTCAATCTCGCGCTCCATTGCGCTCACGTCACCTCATCTCTCAAATCTCTCTGGATGCCGCGCACGACGCGCCGGACGTCGTCCAGGGTTTCCACGTGTACGGCCTCGACCTTGTAGGGACCGGCGAAGGGCACGCCGCGCAGATACCACGCGAGGTGCCGCCGCGCTTCGAGACAGGCGGGCTTTTCCCCGCGCAGCCCGGCGCTCAGCTCGATCTGGCGCAGTGCCGTCTCTATCCGCTCCCGCAGCGGCGGGCGCGGCGGGACCGGCTCCCCGGCGACGGCGGCGTTGCCCGCGCGGAAAAGCCACGGGTCGCCGAAGCTGCCGCGCCCGATCATCGCCGCGTCGCAGCGCGTATAGCGCAGGATGTGCGCCGCATCTTCGGCGGAAAACACGTCGCCGTTTGCGATGACCGGGATATGCAGCGCCGCCTTTACGTCGCGGATGATGTCCCAGTCGGCTTTGCCCTCATACATCTGCGTCCGCGTCCTGCCATGGACGGCGACGGCGGCGGCGCCCGCCTCCTCGCAGAGCCGTCCGAACTCCACGGCGTTGACGCTGCCCTTGTCCCAGCCCTTGCGAAACTTGACCGTCACGGGCACATCCACCGCACGGACGACCTGCTCCACAATGTCCCGCGCCGTCTCCGGCGCGCGCATGAGGGCGCTGCCGTCGCCGTTTCCGGCGATCTTTCCGACGGGGCAGCCCATATTGATATCCAGAATCTGCGCCCCGCTCAGCTCCAGCGCCAGCGGCGCGGCTTCCGCCATAATCTCCGGCTCATGCCCGAAGATCTGCACCGCGAGCGGCGCGTCGCCGGGGACGGCGCGGAGCAGGTCCTTCGTCTTTTTGTCGCCGTAGCAGAGCGCGCGGGCAGAGACCATCTCCGTCGTGGTCATCGCCGCGCCCAGCGCATAGCAGACGTGGCGGAACGCCGCGTCCGTGACGCCCGCCATGGGCGCCAAAACGAGCCGTCCGGCAAGCTCAACGTTTCCGATCTTCATAGCCGGATGTCGAGCCCCACGGGGCAGTGGTCGCTGCCGAAAACCTCCGGGCAGATATACGCCCGGTCGATCCTGTCCGCAATGCGGTCGGAGCAGAGGAAATAATCGATGCGCCAGCCAACGTTCCGCTCCCGCGCGGCGGAGCGGTAGCTCCACCACGAATACGCCTCCGCCGTGTCCGGGTGGAGATGGCGGAAGGTGTCCGTAAAGCCCGCGGCGAGCAGGGCGGAGAATTTTTCGCGCTCGGCGTCGGAAAAGCCGGGGTTATTGTGGTTCGTCGCGGGGTTTTTCAGGTCGATCTCCTGATGGGCGACGTTCATATCCCCGCAGACGACAACGGGCTTTTTCGCGTCCAGCGCGCAGAGATAAGCGCGGAAGGCGTCCTCCCAAGCCATGCGGTAATCGAGACGGCGCAGCCCGTCCTGCGCGTTCGGCGTGTAGACGCAGACGAGGAAAAACTCGGCAAATTCGAGCGTCACGACGCGGCCCTCCGTGTCGTGCTCCGGCGCGCCGATGCCGTAAGTGACCGCTTCGGGCGTCCGCCGCGTAAAGACGGCGGTGCCGGAGTAACCCTTGCGCTCGGCGCAGGACCAAAAGCTCTCATAGCCCGCGAGCTCCGGCTCGAACTGCCCCGGCTGGACCTTCGTCTCCTGAAGGCAGAACACGTCCGCGTCGAGACCGTAGAAAATGTCCTCAAAGCCCTTTTTCCAGACGGCGCGCAGACCGTTGACGTTCCATGAAATAAGCCTCATTCCGCCGTCTCCTCCCGCGCCGCGAAGGCGGCTTCGCTCTCCGCGCGGCCCTTCGCGTCGGAAAGGCTCGCGTTGCGAAGCCGCGGGGGAACGCCGTCCGCGGTCGACTTCGTCTCTGCCGTCTTGACGGCGACGAGGCGGTTGATCTTGACGCCCTCGGCGTGGAACTTCGCCTCATAGTCGGTCATGACGCTGCGGACCGTGCCGCCGGCGTGGAGGTCGTTCGTCACCTCGCGCAAGCACCAGCCCTCCGCCTTGAACTGCTCCAGCGACCACTGGAACAGCGGCAGATTATCGGTCTTGAAGTGGATCTCTCCCCCCACGGGCAGCACGTCGGCATAAAGCCGCAGGAAGCCCGGCGCGGTGAGGCGGTTTTTGGCGCAGCGGCTCTTGGGCCACGGGTCGCAGAAATTCAGAAACACGCGGTCCACCTCGCCGGAGGCGAACAGCTCCGGCAGCAGCGCCACGTCGCGGTCTAAAAACCGCACATTGGAAAGCCCGCGGTCCACGGCGCGCTCCATCGCGACGACCATCGCGTCCGGCACCTTTTCCACGGCGAGCAGCAGCGCGGTCGGATTCAGCGCCGCGGTGTCCGCCGTGAAGCGGCCCTTGCCGCAGCCGAGCTCCAGCCAGAGCGCGTCATAGCCGGGGCAAGTCTCCCGCCAGCGCCCGCGCAGTGTCTCCGGCTCGCGCACGAGCACGGCGGCGCAGCGCTCCATGCGCGGCAGAAGATTCGGCTTTTTTCTCATTCTCATCGGGTGTATTCCTCTCTTTTTCTCAGGCGTAATAGGTGCGCATCACGTCCGCCCAGTCCTTGTAGCCCTGCACGGAAAGGTGGGGGCTGCCGTCCCAGCCGGAATAGATGCTCTTGAGATAGCCCGTCTCGTCGCAGAGCGGGGTGCAGCAGTCGAGGAACCAGCATTCCTTCTCCGCGGCGAGGGCGCGCAGCGCCTCGTTGAAGCCGGTGATGCGCTTCATCGTGAAGGTGCCCTCATTGCTCTTCGCCTGCGTCACGGGCGTGACCGCCATAATATAGATGTCCGCGTCCGGCATCGCCTCGCGGATGCGGTCGATGCTCTTGCCGTAAGCGGCGGCAAAGGTCTCCGGCGCGAGCCCGATCTCGTTGATGCCGAGCTCGATATACACCTTGCCATACTGCTTCTCGCAGAGCTTCGTGATATAGCCGTCCACGGTGTTGACGCTGACGCCCTGATAGCAGTAATAGTCGAGGTTGGAAAGTCCGGAATAGAGCTGCATACCCTGCACGAGGGAGTTGCCGACCATCGCCGCGTCGTCGAAGAAGCTGTCGTCCGTCTTTTCGCGGAGCATCAGGTCCGGATAGGTCAGCGCTTCGAGCGAGAAGGTCAGGCGCAGGGAGCGGTAAGCCATGCGCGCCACGATCGCGGCGACGGCGGCGCGCTGGATGGGCGCCGCGGGCGTGAAGGTGCCGTGGCTGTCGTTTCCGGCGAGAATGCCGGCGCGGTAGAGCTGATAGATCTCCGCGGCGTTTTCGCTCGACGCCTTGACGTCCGGGAGCTGGTTTTCCGCAACGGTGTTGATCTCCGGCAGGGCGCTCGCGGGCAGCGCGCGGGACAGCATCGCGGCAAACTCGCTGCGCGTCGCGGCGGCGGCATAGTCCGCGCAGTCGGCGCTCAGCAGCCCGTTTTTCAGCGCATAGTCCGCGTAAGGGCGATACCACGGGTCCCCGGCGGAAAACTCCGCCGCGCCGGTGTAATAGATGCTGTGCAGCCGCGCCGCGAGCGTCACGGTCTCGGCGAGGCTGATGCTGCCGGTGACGTTGAAGCTGCCGTCGGCGTTGCCCTTCATGAGCCCCAACTCATAAACGGCGGCGACGGACTCGGTGTACCACTCGCCCTCGGCGACGTCCGGGAACTGTCCCGCGGCGTATTCCGCGGTCTTTTGGAAATTGGCAAAGCCGCTCTCCGCTGCCGCCGCGGGCAGCGCAAGGCAGCCGAGCAGCAGCGCGGCTGCGGTCAGGATCGTAAGAAGCTTTTTCATTGTTTTCATTCCTCCATCGGAAGCTCAATAATGTTCAGCCCCGCGCGCATGGCGTAGAGCAGGGTGTTGCGCGTCCCGCCCGGCGCGCCGTTATAGGCGGCGATGAGGGTGCCGGAGGCGTCCACCATATATTCGTTGCGCCGCTGCATGCAGCTCGGTGTATAGTCGCGCTGCACCACGGTCTGATAGTCGCAGTCCGTGACAAGGCGCTCCCAGCGGCGCTTCTGGCGTTCGGGCCACGCCTTTGCCTGTCCCTCGAAGGGGATCGCCGCCTCGACCGTGATCTCCGGGTGCTCGCCGCGGAGCTGCTGCACCGCCTCGCAGAAAAAGAGGTCGCAGCCGCGCGCCATGCCGCAGATAAAGTGGCGCGCACCAGCGCGGTAAGCCGCCTCGGCGGCGTCGTAAATGCGCTCTTTCAGCCGCAGGCAGCGCGGATCGTTCTCGTTCTCGCCCCACGGGAGCTTGTTCTCGCGGTGCCCCGTAAAAGTACAGGTCTGCGCTCGTTCCATCATTTCATCAACTCCGTTCTTTCTATCTTACAATATTTATCGCCCGATGTCAAAAGCCTATTGCATTTTTTCATCGGAACTGTTATACTGGTCGCAGATAAGTGAATAACTCGTCTTCAGGGCAGGGTGAAATTCCCGACCGGCGGTAAAGTCCGCGAGCG
>CALJDB010000125.1 GCA_938023775.1 uncultured Clostridia bacterium | reverse complement strand
TTGTCACAAATCCGATGCATCGCGTGTCTATAATGGCAGAAAGGGGGCAAGGGCATGACGGATGCGGAGGCGCTGGCGCTGGTGCGGCGGGGGCGCTGCGAGGGGCTGGAATGGCTGATGGAGCGCTACACGCGCTATGTCGGCGCGGTCGCGTCGCGCATCCTGGCGGGACGGTTGGGGCAGGAGGACGCGGAGGAGGTCGTCTCGGACGCATTTCTGGCGCTCTGGCGCGCGGTAAGGTCGCTGCGCACGGAGTCGGTGCGCGCATGGCTCGGAACGACGGCGCGGAACTTGGCGCTAAATCGCCTGCGCGCGGCGCATTTCGATGCGGAGCTCAGCGAGGACACGCTGCGGCTGGACGACGACCCCGCGCAGGCGCTGGAGGAGACGCTGCTGCGCCAGACTGTCACTGCGGCGGTGGACGCGCTGCCGGAACCGGATCGGACGATCTTTCTCGCGCATTACTGGCGCTGCCGCAGCACGGCGGAGGTCGCGGCGGAGACCGGGCTCTCGCCCGAAGCGGTGCGCCAGCGGCTCAGCCGCGGGCGGGAGAAGCTGCGCAGAGCATTGGAGGAGGTCATGGACGATGGAGATTAAGCTTGCAGAATTGATTAATTTTTATGCACCGGCGGTGGAGTCTGAAACCGTGTCTCCGGAGCGCGTCCGGGTGCGGACGATTGCGCGGATCGGTGCGGCGCGGCGGAAGCGGCGGCTGCGCACGGCGGTGCTCGCCGCGGTGCTTGCGGCGCTGCTCGCGGTCGGAGCTGCGGCGGCGAAGCAGATCGGCTTCGACGAACTGCCCGCGCTGCTGCGCCACTGCTTCGGGATCGGGGGTACGGCGGAGACCGGGCTGCGATACGACCGCGTTACGGAAACGCCCGACGCGCGGACGGCGGATGTCGGCGGGCGCGCCGCGGGCGAGCTTTACATCACGCGCGGCACGGCGCTGCGGAGCGAAAACCTTTACGTCATCTACCTCTATGTTTCCACCGTCACGGGCGAGCAGCTCACGGGACTTGTCTGGCGTGTGCGCGAGCGCGGCGGGGAAACGTGGACGGCTGCGGAGGTGATCGAGGACCGCGGCGGCTGGGCGGCACTGCGCACTGCGCTCCCGGTGTCGATCTTCGACGGCGGCGCGGAGCCGGAGCTGGAGCTCTGCTGCGGTGCGGAGTCGGAAGACGGCAGCGCGTTTGAAATTCAGCGCGTCGGCGTGTTCCGCCCGCTGCCCATCGCGTATCAGACGGCGGCTGAGATCGGCTGCGATCTGCCGCTGACGGAGACCGCGGTGCTCACCGGCATTGAGCTCAGCAGCAGCCACCTCATCCTGCGCATCGACGCGCCGTCGCTGGTCGCGGGCTTCGGCGCGCTGACCGCCAACCGTTCCCCGGCGCTGCTGGAGGAGGCAAACGCGCTCGACGCTGTGCTCTACCGCGCCGTCCTGCGCTTCGCCGACGGCGGCGAGACGCGCTTTTTCCCCAGCGGCGGCAGCTTCTGCGACGGGGAATCTTATTACCTCGCCATGACCCTCGGTGAAAGCAGCCGGGGGAGGTCTCCCGCCGCGTTCCAGCTGGGTGACACGGTGCTGCCTTTTGCATAAAAATGCGCATAAAAAGGGAGACCACTCTGCGGTCTCCCTTTTTGTATCGCCTGCTGCGTCATAAGAATCGCTTATCCGCGGATAGACAAAATTTATTATTTCAAGTGTGGACTTTCATGCGAAAATGTGGTAAAGTCTCTTACAGAAACCGCCCCGCGGCTTTTAGGCGGCGGGTGGGAAAAGGACGGAGGAGACTTTATGGCACAGCAGATCATTTTCAAGCCGGAGCTGCACAGCTTCGCGACCGCGCGGGAGTTCGCGGAGGCGTTCGCGCTGGGGGAGGGGGACCTCATCCTCACGAACGAGTTTATCTATGAGCCCTTTTTCGCGCCGCTCGGTCTGCGCGCGGAGGTGCTGTTTCAGGAAAAATATGGCGCGGGCGAGCCGACTGACGTCATGACGGACGCGATCTTGGACGAGATCGAGCGCCGCGGCTGCCGGCGCATCGTTGCCATCGGCGGCGGCACCGTTGTGGACATTGCGAAGGTAGCCGCCGTCTCGAACGGACAGGGCGTGGACGCGCTCTATGACGCGATGCCTGCGCTCGAAAAGCGCCGCGCGCTCGTCATCGTGCCGACCACCTGCGGCACGGGCAGCGAGGTCACGAACATCGCCGTCCTTGCGCGCACGAAGCTCGGCACCAAGCTCGGTATGGTCTCCCCGGCGATGTTCGCAGACCAGGCGGTGCTCATCCCGGAGCTGCTGACGACGCTGCCGTTCCGCTTTTTCGCGACGAGCAGCATCGACGCGCTCGTCCACGCGGTGGAGTCCGCGCTTTCGCCGAACGCCACGGACTTCACGCGGCTGCTGAGCGAGCGCGCGATCGAGCTTATCCTGCGCGGCTATCGCGTCATAGCCGCGGAGGGCGAGGCGGCGCGGATGCCGCTGCTCGCCGACTTCCTGCTCGCGGCGAATTTCGCCGGACTCGCCTTCGGCACCGCGGGCTGCGGCGCGGTCCACGCCCTCTCTTACCCGCTGAGCGGCAAGTATCACGTCGCCCACGGCGAGAGCAACTACGCGATGTTCACCGGCGTGCTCCGCACTTACGCCGCCTTGGCGCCGGATTCCGAGGCGCTCGCGCGCGTGAACGCCCAGCTCGCCGCGCTGCTGGACTGCCCCGCCGGGGAGGTCAACACCGCGCTGGACGCGCTGCTCGGCGCGATTATGCCGAAAAAGCCCCTGCGTGACTACGGTGTCACGGAAGCCGACTGCGCCGACTTCGCCCGCAGCGTCATCACCGAGCAGCAGCGCCTCATGCGCAATGCCATCGTACCGCTGGACGAAGCGGCGGTGGAGAGGATCTACTGCGCGCTGCTGTGAGATTTTGACGGAACGGAGGGCATGCTATGGAGGAACCGGGGGAAAACAAGCTGCTTTTCGACGGGGGCGGCGATGATTTTCACAATTTCGAGGTGTTCCAGAGCTTCGGCGGCGGCGGAGGAGGCAGCGGCTGCCTGACATATATTGTGGTTGCTTTGGTTGTGTTGCTGGTTATGGTAGTCATACTGAGATAATCATGGAAATCATCTTTGCAATTATCTTTTAAATCAAAATCAAAAAGAGCGTCCCTCTCGCGAGAGGGACGCTCTTGCTGCATAAAAATTGGATATTATACATCCTCCGGCGGGGCGTCGGGAAGATTTTGGAGGAGCCGGGCGGCGGCGGAGTCCATGGCGTCTTCGAGCCCGGCGAGGGCGGCGAAGGGGGCGAACTGGATGGCGCGCTCGGCGTTCGGAACGGGGCGGTGGCGCTCCGAGCGCGGGCGGGGATGGTGGAGTATCGCGGCGTAGTCCCACGCTTTGGTTTTCATGCCTTGTGTCCTCCAATCTGACCGTGGCGCTCGCGGCCCGTCGCGCCCTCGTCGAAATTCGTGCCATGGAGAATCGCGTTTTTCCCGTAGCGCCGCCGGATGGCGGAGACCGCCTGCTGGCGGCGCTTTTCGCGCGCGAGCGCGTCGGCGTCCGACTCCGCGTCGGAGAAAAGATCGAGCTGGATCGGGGCGGGGGAGTCGCTCTCCGGGGCGGTCCGGGTCAGGCTGAGCGTGATGCGCCGCAGGAGCAGCGCGGGGTCCATGATGCGGTCGAACACCGCAAGCGCGGCGGCGGTGATGCGCCGCGCGGAGGCGGAGCGCTCCGGCAGATTCTCGCTGCCGTGGACGCCCTTCGGCACGGCGCGGCCGTAACGGTCGCGGACGATCTCGCCGGCGTAAGTCCTGCCGCCGAGCAGATTTTCCACGTCGTAGCCGAGATCGAGCACGACCTGATCGGTCGTGAGACCCTTTTCGAGCAGCTCCTGCGCCAGCTCCTCCGCCATCTCGCGCAGCACGACGCGGGCGTGGCGGACGTCGTAGGGCTCCTGAAGCACCTGCCCGGAGCTGAGGCTCGTGGACACGGGGCGGTAAGCCTTGATGTCCGCAATGGTGCAGGGCTCCACGCCCCAAGCGTGGTCGATGAGCAGTCCGGCGTTCACGCCGAAGGCGCGGTAAAAAATCTCCTCGTCGAACTCCGAGCGGCGGGCAACGTCGCCCATCGTGAACAGCCCCCAGCTCTCCAGCTTCCGCGCCGTGGCGGGACCGACGCGCCAGAAATCCGTCAGCGGCCGGTGGTCCCATAGCTCGCGGCGGTAGCGCAGCTCGTCGAGCTGGGCAATGCGCACGCCGTCGCGGTCCGGCGGGCAGCGCTTCGCCATAATGTCCATCGCGACCTTGGCGAGATAGAGATTCGTGCCGATCCCCGCCGTCGCGGTGACGCCCGTTTCGCGCAGAACGTCGCCTATCATGCGGCGCGCGAGCTCGTGCGGCGTCACCTGCCCGCCGCGGAGATAGTGCGTCACGTCGATGAACACCTCGTCGATGGAATAGATGTGGATGTCCTCCGGCGCGACATAGCCGAGATAGATCTGGTAAACGCGGGTGCTGACCTCCATATAGCGCGCCATGCGCGGCGGCGCGACGAGATAGCCGAGGGCGAGCGAGGGGTCGGCGCGGACATCCGGGTCCATATAGCTCTCGCGGACGAGGCAGCCGTCCGGCGCGGCGGCGCGGCGGCGGGCGTTTACCTCTGCGACGCGCTGGACGACCTCGAAAAGCCGGGCTCTGCCGGGGATGCCGTAAGATTTCAGCGAGGGCGTCACGGCGAGGCAGATGGTCTTCTCCGTGCGCCGCTCGTCCGCCACGACAAGGTTCGCCGCGAGCGGATCGAGTCCGCGGTCCACGCACTCCACGGACGCGAAAAACGACTTTAAGTCAATGGACAGATAATGACGCTCCATGGAAAAATGCGCAGCCTCCCTTCCCTCAAAGACTCTTGATGACGAATTTCGCCACGCCCTGCACGGCGCAGCGGGCTGTCCGGACCTCACGGTCCGGATATTTTTCACGGTTTTCGTAGCGCAGAACGGTCTCGCCCGTGGTCTCGTCGCGCCCGGCGAGACGCTTGAGCGTGTTCTCGCCCTGCCCGGTCAGGGCGGCGACGATGTCGCCGGGGCGGGCGGTCTGCTGGCGGCGGAGAACGACGAGGTCGCCGTCGGCAATGCCGGCGTCCGCCATCGAGTCGCCCGCGGCGCGGAGCAGAAAAAGCTCCTCCCCGCCGAAAACGGCAGCGGGCAGCTGGACGTATTCCTCCACATTTTCGCGCTCCTCCTCCGGCGTTCCGCAGGGAATTGCGCCGACGAGCGGCACAGAGACGAGCCCGGCGCGGCACTTGCGCGTTGCGTCCGTGGCGATCTCGCCGCCGCCATAGTCTATCATGCCGAGGCGGTCCATCTCGCGCAGATAATTATAAACCGTTGTCCGCCCGACGGAAAGCGCGGCGGCTATCTCGCCGGTCGAGGGGCTGCGCCCCTCCGCGCGGTAAAACCGCTCCGCCTCGTTCCGGATGCGCTCCATGAGCGCGGGGTCCTTGTGCCGCATCGTCCGCTCCTCCGTTCTATCGTGAACAGGTTGTTCCTGATAGGCTTATTATACATGCTTTCACCAAAAAAGCAAGAGGGAAATTTACACATTTGCCCGTTGTCATTTTTTGTTACTTGCATTATAATGTTGTGTAAGATAATCCATCGCCCGAACGGGGTGAGCGGCGAAACATTTCAGGTCCGAAATCCATACATTTCGGGCAGGTCGTGCGCCGTTCATCCGGATTTGTGCTATGGTTATGGCGTTAGATTTTGCGCAGCAAGGAGGAACATGCTGACATGGACAAGATGAAGCGTTCCCTGAGCAAGCTTTTGAGCCTTGCTCTCGCGTTCCTGATGCTTTTCGAAGCGTCCGGCAACGCCTTCGCCTATATGGTGGAGGGTTCGAAAACGGCTTCGCAGTCGGAGGAGGA
>CALJDB010000124.1 GCA_938023775.1 uncultured Clostridia bacterium | reverse complement strand
CTTTTTGCCCGCATAGTCGCGCGTGATCTGGGCTCCGAGCTCCGCAACGCGGGCGCGGATGGTCTCCTCGTCGAGGAGCACCTTCAGAATATCGTCCTGCATGTTCTCCGAGATCTTCATTTTGTCCTTCTCTTTCTCATTTTATCGTATTTCCACCTTGACGCAGCGGTCTCCCGGCTGCGCCGCGGCGCGCTCCGCCGTGCCGAAGCCGGCGGCGGCGAGGACGCCCTGTTCGTCGTAAATGACGGGGACAAGGCTGCGTTCGGCGGGCTCTATCCCCGCCTCGGCAAAGAGTTTTTTGAGCGATTTGGTGCAGCCGCGCCCGCAAAGGCGCACGCTGCCGCCCGGTTTTCTCGACGCAACGGACATTCTACCACATATCTTCTCACTTTTGAAGTAAAAAGTGTTGAATGAATTGTGAATTTCTCCGGGGCAGATGTCCTCCGTGCAGGAAAGGGCCTTTCCGATCTCCGGAAGCGCCAGCGCGTCCCCGACGGCGAAGCGCCGCTCCGGCAGCGCCGCTGGGCTTTGTCCCTCCCCCGCCGCGCCGAAGCAAAGCATCCCCCGCTCCTTGCGCACGCGCTGTCCCGGCAGGTCCAGCTCCCCGCAGACGGCGCGGTTAAGGCAGAGCATCCGCACGGCGTCCAGATTGCGGCGCGACGCGCCGGGGCAGAGCGCGCGCAGCACGCGGAAAAGCACCGGCTCGCCGAGGGCGAGCAGCGGCTGGATGGGCAGCGTTCGGTTTACATAATGTTCGTCAATAAACTCCCGTGCGAGACCGTCCAGAAACGCCTCGTCCGCGCGCAGGCTCTCCGCCGCGGCGCAGATGTGGGCAGGCGCGGCGACGTTCAGCTCCCGCAGCAGCGGCAGCACCTGCCGCCGGACGCGGTTGCGGGCATAATCGAGGCTCTCGTTGCTGCTGTCCTCTACATGTCGGAGCCCCCGCGACGCGAGATAGTCCTCGATCTCCGCGCGGGTCACGTTCAGCAGCGGGCGGACGATGCGCCCGCGCATGGGCGGGATGCCGGTGAGCCCCCGCGCGCCGCTGCCGCGGACGAGATTGAGCAGCACGGTCTCCGCCTGATCGTCCGCGGTGTGGGCGGTCGCGATGCGGTCGCAGCCGCATTCGTCCGCGGCGCGCTCTAAAAACGCATAGCGCTTTCGCCGCGCCGCGTCCTCGATGCCGCGCCCCTGCGCCGCCGCGAAAGCGGCGACGTCGCCGCTTTCGCAGACAAATCGGACGCCGAAGCGCGCCGCCAGTTCGCGGGCAAACCGCTCGTCGCGGTCGGACTCCGCGCCGCGGAGCCGGTGGTTATAGTGGGCGCAGACGACCGTGAGCTCCGGCATTTCGCAGAGCAGGGCGAGCAGCGCCGTGCTGTCCGCGCCGCCGGAGCATGCGCAGAGCACGCGCGAGCCGGCCGGGAGCATGGCGTAAGCCGCGGCATAGCGCCGCACGGACCCGGCGTTCATTCGTAGCGCTTGTCCGCGGAGACGTAAGTCGTGTAATCCGGGAGCCACATAAGGTCCACAGTGCCGATCTGTCCCTTGCGGTTTTTGAGCACGATCGCCTCCGCGGCGTTCGGGTTTTCGCAGTCTTTGTTATAGTAGCTGTCGCGGTAAAGACCGATGACGACGTCGGCGTCCTGCTCGATGGCGCCGGATTCGCGGAGATCGGAGAGCATGGGGCGCTTATCCTGCCGCGCCTCGTTTGCGCGGGAGAGCTGGCTCATGCAGAGCACGGGCACGGCGAGCTCCTTCGCCATGATCTTGAGCATACGCGAGATATCCGCCACGATCTGCTGGCGGCTCTCTCCCCCGCCGCCCTTTCCGCCGGCGGACTGCATCAGCTGGAGATAGTCGACCACGACGAGTCCGAGGTCCGGCACGCGGCGGCACTGGGCGTTCATGTCCGCGACGGAGAGGCTGGGGTTGTCGTCGATCATGATCTTCGTCGCGCTGATCGCGCCCGCGGCGGCGACAATGCGGCGCCACTCCTCCTGATTCAGACTGCCCTTGAGCAGCTTCTGGCTGTTCACGAGCGACTCGCCGGAGAGCATACGGATGGCGAGCTGCTCGCGGCTCATCTCAAGGTTGAACACGGCGACCGCCTTGCCGCTCGTCTTCGCGGCGTGCATCGCGATGTTCATCGCGATGGAGGTCTTGCCCATACCGGGACGGGAGGCAATGAGGATGAGCTCGCCCTCGTTCAGGCCGAGGATCTGGCGGTCAAGGTCAACAAGTCCGGTCGAGAGACCGGGCAGGCCCTCGCCGCCCTCCTGAGAAAGACGGCTTAAATCGTCATAGACGGTCTGGATGACCTCGCTCACGGGCTTCAGGCCGCCGATGGTGCGGTCCTTGCGCAGCGCGTAAATGCTCCGCTCCGCGACCTCCAGCATCTCGTCCGCGCCGCCAAGCCCCTCGTTGACCATATTCGTGATGTCCCCCGCGACTTTGCCGAGGTCGCGCTGGAGCGCCTTGTCGCGGATGATGGTGACGTATTCGCGGACGTTCGCCGCCGTCGGCGTCACCTTCATCAGCTCCAGAATGTAATTCCGGCTCGTCTCCTCGTGGTAAACGCCGCGCTCCTTCATCTGTTCGAGCACCGTGACCGGGTCGATGGTCTGGGCGTAGTTGAACATGGTGAAGATCGTCTCAAAGATCTCGCGGTTGGCGCGGTTATAAAAATGCTCCGCGCGGGCGTCCTTCAGAACGTCCGGAATGCAAGCCGGGTCGATCAGCATCGAGCCGATGACCGCCTGCTCCGCCTGTAAATTCTGCGGCACGCGGATGCCGAGAAGCTCGTC
>CALJDB010000123.1 GCA_938023775.1 uncultured Clostridia bacterium | reverse complement strand
CACAACGACGAGCTGCACGACATCAGCTTCATTGCCTATATGCCGAAGCTGGAGATCTGCATCCTCTCCGGCTCGCCCACGACGGACCTCAGCCCCTTCGCGAACTGCCCGGAGCTGGAGTTCCTCGAATGCGTCTACTGCTGCTATATCCCGAACGTGGACGCGCTGGAAAACTGCACGAAGCTGAAATATCTGAACCTTAGCTACAGTCAGGTGAAGGACCTCAGCCCGCTCTACGATCTGCCGCTCGAACGCTTTATGTATTATGATTCCGGGCTCTCCGACGCCGACCAGCAGGCGATGCGCGACGCGCACCCCGACTGCTGGGTGACGTTCTCCGGGCTGAACCCCTACGTTCTCGGCTGGCGCTACGACGATCAGGGCTACACCTGGTGCGACATGTATAAGCACGTCCGCGAGGTGTTCAATTACAGCGAGAATTACTACAACCACGAGGAGCCGCGAGGCTGAAAAAGAGAAAGGAACCTATTTTGAAAAAGAAACTTACCACAAAGGAATCCGTTTACGTCGCGAGCATGCTTTTCGGCATGTTCTTCGGCGCGGGCAATCTTATCTTTCCCGTGGAGGTCGGCCAGCAGGCGGGCAGCCACGTCTGGCTCGCCGCCGCGGGGCTGCTCATCACGGGCGTCGGTCTGCCGCTGTTCGGCGTCGCCGCGCTCGGCATCAGCCGCTCAAGCGGGCTCTATGAGCTCTCCAGCCGCGCCGGAAAGCCCTACGGCATGTTCTTCACCTGCCTGCTCTACCTGACCATCGGACCGTTTTTCGCCATTCCCCGCTGTGCCACGACGTCGTTCACCGTCGGGCTGGAGCAGATTTTGCCGGAGAGCGAGCTCTCGTGGCTCTGGCTGCTGCTGTTTTCCGCGGCGTTTTTCGCCGTCGTGCTGTTCTTCTCGCTCCGTCCGGGAAAGATCCTGACGTGGATCGGCAAAATTCTGAACCCCGTGTTCCTCGCCTTCCTCGCCGTGCTCGTCGTCGTCGCGCTGCTGCGCCCCGGCGCCGCCGTTTCGGAGGTAGAGCCGCTCGGAGATTATGCCGGGAAGCCGTTTTTCACCGGCTTCCTCGCCGGGTATAACACGATGGACGCCCTCGCGTCTCTCGCCTTCGGCATCGTCGTCGTGCAGGTCATCCGGGGGCTCGGCGTGGAAGAGCCCGGCGCGGTCGCCGGGTCCACCGTGCGCGCCGGCGTGTTCAGCTGTTTGTTTATGGGGCTCATCTATGTCGCCGTGACGGTCGTCGGCGTCCAGAGCCGCGGGCTCTTCGCCCCGGCGGAAAACGGCGGCGTCGCCCTCGCGCAGATCGCGCGGCACTATCTCGGCTCCGCCGGTGCGCTCGTCCTCGCCGCAACCGTCACGCTCGCCTGCCTCAAGACCGCCGTCGGGCTCGTCACGAGCTGCGCGGAGACCTTCGTCGGCATGTTCCCGCGCGGACCGAAATATGCGGTGTGGGCGGTCGTGTTCAGCGTCGTCTCCTTCCTGTTCGCGAATCTGGGGCTCAGCGCCATCATCGGCTGGTCCATCCCCGTGCTGATGTTCCTCTACCCGCTCGCTATCGCGCTCATCGCGCTGGCGCTGTTCGGAAAGCTCTTCCGCCACGACCGCGCGGTCTACGGCTGGACCATCGGCTTCACGCTCGTCGCCGCGCTCTATGACCTGCTGCGCACCCTGCCCGCCGCCGTCCGCGCCGCCCTGCACCTCGACGGCGTGCTCGAAGCCGCCGGCAGCGTCCTGCCCTTCGCGGAGCTCGGTCTCGGCTGGCTCGTCCCGACCCTCCTCGGCGCCGCGATCGGACTCTGCGTCCACTTTGCAAAACGAAAAAAGGCATAAAAAATACCGGGCGCTCCCAACTTTGGGAGCGCCCGATTTTTTCATTCCTCGTCGAACATCAGAAAGCGATACGCCGGAACATCCAGCTCGTCGGCGATGGCGAAAAGCGTGTCCAGCGAGACCGCCTTGCAGATGTTCGGGGCCTCCACATGCCCGATGAACGCCGGCGTGCAGTCCACGCGCTCGGCGAGCTCCTCCTGCGTCAGCCCGCGCAGCTTTCGGTAA
>CALJDB010000122.1 GCA_938023775.1 uncultured Clostridia bacterium | reverse complement strand
ACCAGGCGCGCACGATCCGCATCCCCGTGCACATGGTCGAGACGATCAACAAGGTCATCCGCGTCTCCCGCCAGCTCCTGCAGGAGCTGGGCCACGACCCGAGCGCGGAGGAGATCGCCGCGGAGATGAATATGCCGGTGGACAAGGTGCGCGACATTCTGAAAATCGCGCAGGAGCCGGTCTCGCTCGAAACCCCGATCGGCGAGGAGGAGGACAGCCACCTCGCGGACTTTATCCCCGACGAGGACGCCAGCGAGCCGGCGGAGGCGGCGTCCTTCACGCTGCTGAAGGAGCAGCTCATGGACGTGCTCAGCACGCTCACCCCGCGCGAGGAGAAGGTCCTGCGCCTGCGCTTCGGTCTCGAGGACGGCAGAACCCGCACGCTTGAGGAGGTCGGCAAGGAGTTCAACGTCACCCGCGAGCGCATCCGCCAGATCGAAGCCAAAGCCCTCCGCAAGCTCCGCCACCCCAGCCGCAGCAAGAAGCTGCGTGATTTCCTGAACTGAACAGAGACGCGAAAACCGCCGCCCCGGCTATGGGGCGGCGGTTTTTTTGAGGTCCGTCTTTTATGACAGCAGCATCTTGTCGTTTGCCTCGTCGCTGCCGCTGGCGCGGGAGAACAGGGCGAGGAGGTCGGGGACGGTGAGCTTTTTCTTCTCCTCGCCGGCGATGTCCACGACGACGCGGCCGGCGTCCATCATGATGAGGCGGTTGCCGTGGGCGATGGCGTCGCGCATGTTGTGGGTGATCATCAGCGTGGTGAGGTGGTTTTCCGCGACGATCTGGTCGCTGAGCTCCAGCACCTTGGCGGCGGTCTTGGGGTCGAGCGCGGCGGTGTGCTCGTCGAGCAGCAGCAGCTTCGGCTGGCGCAGCGCCGCCATCAGCAGCGTCAGCGCCTGACGCTGGCCGCCGGAGAGCAGCCCGACCTTGCTCGTCATGCGGTCCTCAAGACCGAGGTCCAGCGTGCGCAGCAGCTCGCGGTAATCGAGCCGCTCGGTCTTCGTGATGCCCCAGCGCAGCCCGCGGGACTTGCCGCGGCGCGCCGCAAGCGCGAGGTTTTCCTCGATCATCATCGTCGGCGCAGTGCCGAGCATCGGGTCCTGAAACACGCGGCCGAGCAGCGCGGCGCGCTTGTGCTCCGGCTGGCGCGTAACGTCCTCGCCGTCGATCGTGATGCTGCCGGAATCGACCGCGAACACACCGGCGACGGCGTTGAGCATCGTGCTCTTGCCCGCGCCGTTGCCGCCGATGACGGTGACGAAGTCGCCCTCGCGCAGCGTCAGATTCAGCCCGTTCAGCGCCGTTTTTGCGTTCACGGTGCCGGGGTTAAAGGTTTTGTATACGTCCTTGATCTCAAGCATGGGGCGCCGCCTCCTTTTTCTGCTTTTGGTGGTGCAGACGGCTCTTCCAGTGCGGAACCGAGAGGAAGAGCGCCACGATCAGCGCCGTCAGGAGCTTCAGATCGTTCGTGTTCAGACCGAGCTGGAGCACGAGCTGGAGCACAAAGTAATAGATCACCGCGCCGATGGCGACGGCGGCGAGCTTCAGCGCAAAGTTGCGGAAGATCTTGCCGAACACGACCTCGCCGATGATGACGGCGGCGAGCCCGATGACAATCGCGCCGCGGCCCATGTTGACGTCCGCCGCGCCCTGAAACTGGGCGAGCAGCGCGCCGGAGAGGGCGACGAGCCCGTTGGAGAGCATCAGACCGAGCACGACGCAGCCCTTGGTGCTGATGCCCTGCGCCCGCGCCATCGCCGGGTTCGCGCCGGTCGCGCGCAGCGCGCAGCCGCGCTCCGTGCCGAAAAACCAGTAGAGCAGCGCAATGACCACCGCGAGGAAGATGAGCAGCAGCGGCAGCGGGTTTTTCAGTGTCAGGTCCCGGACGAAGCGCTGGGATACGAGCAGGGGATATTTGTCAACGCCGACCGCCTGGTTGGCTTTGCCGCCCAAGATGCGCAGGTTGACGGAGTAGAGCGCGAGCTGGGTCAGGATTCCGGCGAGGATCGCCGGAATGCCGCAGCGGGTGGTGAAAAGCCCGGTGACGAGACCGGCGAGCATCCCGGCGGCAAAGGCGCCGAGCAGCGCGAGCCACGGGTTCACCCCGGCGCGGATGAGCATAACGGCGACGGCGCCGCCCGTCGCGAACGAGCCGTCCACCGTCAGGTCCGCGATGTCGAGAATGCGGAAGGTGATGTAAACGCCGATGGCCATCAGGCCCCAGATCAGCCCCTGCGCGGCAGCGCCGGGCAGAGAGTTCAGCAGTGCTGTGATGAAGCTCATGGTGGGTTCAGTCCTCTCTCAAAAAAGTTCGGGAAAGCGCGGGAAAGCCCGGATGGACCCACCATGCGTGAGCCCATCCGGGAAAAAGCTTCTTGCGCATCAGCCCTCGATCGCGACGTAACCGTCGAGCGGGGTGATCCCCAGCTGCTCGCAGATGGCGGCGTTATACTTCGGGGTGGCGTCCGTGAACTCGACGGGCATTTCGGAGATATCCGCCTCGCCGGTCAGGATCTTCGCCGCCATCTCGCCGGTGGTGACGCCGAGGTCGTAGTAGCTGATGGAGAGCGTCGCGACGCCGCAGCCGGCGCAGATGCCCTCCTCGCCCGCGATGACGGGGACCTTGGCGGGGATGACGACGTTCGCGATCGCCTCGGTGTTCGCGGCGGCGGTGTTGTCGGTCGGGATGTAGATGACGTCGCTGGCGTCGGCAGCCTTCTGGCTGACGGAGGAGACGTCGTTGCTGTCGGTGAAGGCGAATTCTTCGCAGGTCACGCCCTGGGCCTCGAGCGCCTTGCGGACCTCGTCGATCTGATAGCGGGAGTTCGGTTCGGCCGAGCAGAACAGCAGGCCGACGGTCTTGGTCTCGGGGAACCAGTCGAGGATCATCTGGGCCTGCGCCTGCAGGTCCGCCAGGTCGGATGTGCCGGAGACGTTGCCGCCGACAGTGCCGTTGAAGTCATCGATATCCAGCGCGACGCCATAGGCCGTGATGGACGTGCCGAGGATGGGGATATCAGCCGTAGCGGAGACAGCGGCAGTCAGCGCCGGGGTTGCATTGGCCATGATGAGGTCCACGCCCTTGGAGACAAAGCCGTTGACGATCGTGCCGCAGTTGACGGAGTCGCCGGAGGCGTTCTGGACCTTGATGGTGACGGCGTCGCCCAGCGCGGCGGTCAGCGCGTCGACAAAGCCCTGCGTCGCGGCGTCGAGTGCGGCGTGCTGCACGAGCTGGCAGACGCCGACGGTGTAGGTCTTGGTGTCCGTGCCGGTGTCGGCGGGGGTCTCGGTGGCGGGGGCGGCGGAGGGCTTCACGTCCGAGCCGCTCGCGGGAGTGTCCGTTTTGCCGCCGCAGGCGGCGACGCCGATATCATCAACATTACCGAGGATATCAGCCACCAGAGTGCCGCTGATATCATGACCGCCAAGGGGCTGGTGGATCTGCTGATCCCCCGGGGCGGCGCGGGACTGATCCGCGCCTGCGTGGAGAACGCCACCGTGCCCTGCATCGAGACGGGCACCGGTATCTGCCACGTGTATGTGGACGCGTCCGCCGATCTGGACATGGCGCTGCGGATCGTGGTGAACGCCAAGACCAGCCGTCCCTCGGT
>CALJDB010000121.1 GCA_938023775.1 uncultured Clostridia bacterium | reverse complement strand
GGGTGATGAAGTCCTTCAGCGCCTTGTTGAGCGCATGTCCCATGTGGAGCCCGCCGTTGGAGAACGGGGGACCGTCATGGAGGGAAAAGCGGGGCTTGCCCTCGTTCTTCTTCAGCAGCTCGCCGTAAACGTCCTCGCGCTCCCAGCGGGCGAGCATCTCCGGCTCCCGCGCGGGAAGCCCGGCGCGCATGGGAAAGTCGGTCTTGGGAAGATTCAGGGTGTCGTTAAAGTCTTTTGCCATTTTTCTTCTGTCTCCATATATACGTCGATGGGGGCGGGATAAAGTCCCGCCCCTGAATTTTGAGCCGAAATTATTTGCGGAAGTCGTCCAGCGAGAACTGGGTGGTCTTGTCGATGTCGTCCGCGGGGTCGGAAACGATGCCGAAGGCGCGGGTCGGGCGCTCGTCGTCCGCCACGGTGGGCGCGATGTCGGGGCGCACGGTGACGCTCGGCTCGTCCATGACCTTCGCCACGGTCTCCTCGATGCTCTTGACCGTCTCGTGGATCTCCGGCTGGGCGGCGGGCTGCCGGACCGGCGCGGTCTGCGCCGGCTGCGCCGCCGGAGCCGCGGCGGGCTCGGTGCGGAGCTGCTGGACGAAGTCCATCTCGCCGATCTTCTTCAGGAAATCGAGCTGGCGGCGGCAGAGCATGTCCATGCTGTCGATGAACTTGGCGCTCGCGTTGCGGCTCTCGGCGAGGCGCGCCTGCTCGACCTCAACCTCCAGATTCGCCTCGCGCGTCAGCTTGGCTGCCTCGGTCTTCGCGTCGGCGATCATCTTTTCCGCCTTCTGCTTTGCCTCCGCCTCGATCATGTTGCCGAGCTTCTGGGCGGAGAGGATCGCCATGCGCAGGGCGTCCTCGTTGCCGCGGTATTCCTCCACCTTGTCCACGAGGACCTTCATCTTCGCCTTCAGGACGGCGTTTTCCTTCTGGAGCGTCGTAAAGTCGTTGATGAGCTCCTCCAGAAAGCTGTCCACGCTCGCCATATCATAGCCGCCGAACACGGCCTTTTCAAAGGTTTTCTCCCGGATCGCCTGCGGTGTGATCATATCCTTATTTCCCCTCTATCTGTATTTATGATTTTTCTCTGTCAGGAAATGTGTGTTTTCAAGTTTTTCAGAAATAAACGCCGGAGCTCTCCAGCTCGGTCATCAGCTCGCCGACGACGCTGACGTTCGGCGGGGTGATAATGAAGGTGTTGGCGGAGACGCGCGTGATCTTTCCGCGGATGGCGTAGGTCACGCCGGAGAGAAAGTCCACGAGACGCCGGGTGACGTCCTTCGGAGTGGTCTCCAGATTGACGAGCACGGCGCGCTTATCGCGCAGGTGGTCGGCGATCTCCGCCGCGGTCTCGAAGCGTTCGGGCTTGATGAGCACGACCTGCGTCTGTCCGCCGCCGGAGGCGGAGTTTAAGTTCACCACCCTGCCCTCCTTCGGGCGCGGCATGCTGCGCGGGGCGCTCGGCGCGGCGGGCTGGGGTGCGCTGCTCTCGCCGCCGAAGCCGGAAAAGGGATTCGGCTTCGCCGGAGCCGGCTCGTCCACGACCTCCGCCTCGTCGATAAAGTCATCGTCCTCGTCGTAAGGACGCGTCAGTTTTTTCAGTTCGTCAAGAAGTCCCATTCGTTTTGCCTGCCTCCGTGATATCGTAGTTCCGCGGGCCGAAGATCGCCGAGCCGACGCGCACCATGTTCGCGCCCTCCGCGACCGCGTCGGGATAATCGTCCGACATGCCCATGGAGAGAAAGTCCATGCTGACATTATCGTATTTTTTCGCGCTGTTGTCAACAAAAAGCTGCCGCATGGCGGCAAAATACCGCCGGTTATCCCCCGGTTTTTCCTGCACGGGGGGCACGCACATCAGTCCGCGGAGGAAAATTCCGGACAAATTTCCCACTTTTTCCAGCATTGCGGGCACCTCCGCGGGGGAGACGCCGGATTTCTGCGCCTCGCCGCCGATGTTCACCTCCAGCAGCACCTCCTGCCGGATGCCGAGCGCCGCGGCGCGCCGGGCGATGAGCTCTAAAAGCTCCGCGCTGCCGACGGACTCGATGAGGTCGACGCGCCCGACGACCTTATTCACCTTGTTGCGCTGCAAATGCCCGATAAAATGCTTCGCGCAGCCGGCGTAAGCGCCCTGCGCGTCCTTTTCCTCCAGCTCCTGCACGCGGTTTTCGCCGCAGGCGTCCACCCCGGCGGCGATCGCGGCGCGCACGGCGGCGGCGTCGTTCATCTTCGTCGCCGCAACAAGCAAAACGGCGCGGTCGGCGCCTTGGAGCGCCGCCGCGATGGTTTTCCGCACCGTTTCCACATTCTTTTGAATCTGCTCCGCTGTCATTCCAGCACCTTCCCTTCATAAAGCTCCTTGCCGCTGACGACCACGGTGTTGCCCTCGCGCAGCGCGTCGGCGTCGGATGCGCGGCGCACGATGACGAAATCGTCGTCGCAGTAGATGATCTCGACGTCCTTGCGCTCAAGCTGCATCGCCGTCACGCACCAGACATAAGTCGCCTCCGTCTCCGGATCGGTGCGCAGCGCCTCGGCGGGCACGCGGATGCCGCTGTAGGTCTCGAACACGACGCTCGCGGACACGGCGCGCATGGAGAGCGTGTCCGCCATTGCGGTGTCGCAGCGGAACACGACGGCGACCTGCCCGTCCTCCGGCGCGGAGATGCTCTGGATCCTCGCGTAAATATCCGTGCTGTAATATCTGCCGAAATTGAGCCGCGCGGTGCGCCCCTCGGCGAGGTTTGCGGCGTCCACGGCGCTCATGACGGCGGCGAAATACCAGTGGTAATCGCCGACGAGCTTGCCGTAAGCGCCCTCGGCGCTCTCGCGCCCGTCGTCGATCATCGCTTCGACCGCGGAGGGCGTCAGATTTTTCAGGTCCGCGCTGGAGAAGTGCTCATAGCCGTCCACGGCGGCGGAGAAGGTGCCGCTCGTCGGCGCGGCGAGCGCCTTGGCGTCGCCGTCGGTGCTCGTCTGCATGGAGGCAAGCTCCCGCTGGAGCTTTTCGAGTTCCTCAACGGAAACATCCGTGCTGTCCACGCCGAACAGCAGCGTTTCGAGATTGAGCGTCACGCCGTCGAGCCCGGTAAGATCATGGCGCGCGACGGCGAGAGCGAGTGCGGAGACGGAGGCGTTCACCGCAGCGTCCCGGCTCGTGAGATCGTCGGCGGAGTCCATTTCCTTCAGCGCGGCGGAAAGGCGGCTGATCTCCAGCTCCAGCTCGCGCATGCGCCCGGCGCGGGCGAGCCCCTCCTCGCTCGTCATCGCGGTCGCGACGCGCGCCCCGGCGGCGACGCGCGTGCCGTCGCTCACGGAAACGTCGATATAGCGCTCCGTGCTCGTCAGCACGGTCTCGTCCCGGATGACGATGCCGCTCGCCACGCCGCCGACGTCAAAATCCGCGCCGACCGCCTGCGCCGTCACCAGAGCGTCCCCCAGCGAGCGCAGGGCATAAGCCGCCACATAAGCCGCCATAGCAAGGAAAAGCAGCACCGCGATGATCGTTGTGAGTCTGTCTGTTCGTTTCATAGTTATGTATCTTTCTTTCTCATTAAAGCCTCCCGGAGTGTAAGGGGAGGCAACACGGCGGGAAGGTCCTCGGCTCC
>CALJDB010000120.1 GCA_938023775.1 uncultured Clostridia bacterium | reverse complement strand
CTGGACCGCTTCCAGTGGTCCGGAGAATGAAAGGAGACAGAAAAATGAAAGATCTTGAAGCATTGCAGCGGGACTATGCCCGCCTGCTCATCCGCGAGGGGCTGAACATCCAGCCGGGGCAGCGACTCGCCATCAAATGCCCGGTGGACTGCGCCGCCTTCGGGCGCCTCTGCGCCGAGGCGGCTTACGACGCCGGGTGCTCCGAGGTGCTCATCCGCTGGGGCGACGACGCGCTCGCGCGCATGAAATATCTCCGCGCCTCCGACGAGGTGTTCGACCGCGTCGACCCGTGGGACGTGCTCATGAGCGACACGCTGACCGCGGAGGGCGCGGGCGCGCTCTCCATCTCCGCCTCGGACCCGGAGATGCTCAAGGGCGTGGACGGCGACCGCATCCGCCGCTATCAGATCGCAGCGGGCAAGGCGATGGAGAAAATTCAGGAGCGCGGCATGCGCAACGAATACCCGTGGTGCGTCTGCTCCATTCCGACCCCCGTCTGGGCGAAAAAGGTCTTCCCGGATCTGCCGGAGGACGAGGCGGTCACGCGGCTCTGGGAGGAGATCCTGAAAGCCTGCCGCGTGGACGGCGTGGACGCTGTCGCCGCGTGGCAGAAGCATAACGCCGAGCTGCAAAAGCACGTGGAGTTTATGAACCGCCACAATTTCAAGAGCCTGCACTATACAAACTCCCTTGGCACGGACCTGACGCTGGAGCTCCCGGAGGGCCACTTCTGGGCGGGCGGCGCGGAAAAGTGCGTTACGAGCGGCATTATGTTCTCCGCGAACATCCCGACCGAGGAGGTCTTCACCCTGCCGAAGCGCGACAGCGTGAACGGCGTGGTCTATGCCAGCAAGCCGCTGGTGCTCCACGGCAACGTCATCGAGGGCATCCGCTTCACGTTCCGCGACGGCAAGATCGTCGACGCCCGCGCCGATACCGGCGAGGACATACTGCGCGACGCCATCGCCGTCGACGAGGGCGCGAGCTATCTCGGCGAGGTCGCGCTCGTGCCTTATGACTCCCCGATCAACGCCTCCGGCGTGCTCTTTTTCAACACGCTCTTCGATGAAAACGCCTCCTGCCACCTCGCCTTCGGCGACTCTTACCCCTGCATCCACGGCTCGGAGAGCATGACGGGCGAGCAGCTCGCCGCCCTCGGCGCGAACAAGTCCATGATGCACGAGGACTTCATGGTCGGCACCGCCGACCTCTCCATCGTCGGCACCACCCACGACGGGGAGAAAATTCCCGTGTTTGTAAACGGAAATTTCGCCTTCTGAAAAAGCAAAAAAGACCGCCGCCGAGATATCTCGGCGGCGGTCTTTTTTTGTGCCCGGCGGCGCTTATTCGGCGTCGACCGGAGCCTCAGGCTCAGCCGGAGCCTCAACCGGAGCCTCAACCGGAGTCTCGGCAGAAGGTTCGGTCGGAGTCTCCTCCGCGGGCTCAGGGGTCTTCTCGACCGTGATCTCGACCTCGATATCGCCGTCCTTGTCCTCATCCTTGTCCTCATCGCTGCCGTCGTCGGGCTCGACTTCGACCTCGACCTCCACGCCGGGGGCGGACATGCTCGCCTTCAGCTCGGCGATCTCGGCGTTCATCGCGTCGATCTTCGCATCCGCTGCGGCGACCTCTGCGAAGAGCTGGGTGAAGAAGTCCTCCGGCTCGTCCTTGTGCTGACTGTAATACTCGCGGCCGATCTCCAGATAGGTCTTCTTCTGCGCCTCTTTTGCGGAGGCGAGGTCCATGCTCAGCTTCGCAATGCGGGTGCCCGCCTTGGCTTTGCCCGCCGCTTTGCCGGCGAGGTCCTTCGCGCCGTCGGCAGCTTTGCCGGCGAGGTCCTTCGCACTGTCGGCAGCCTGACCGAGCGCGCTCAGCACCTTGTTCTTGATCTCTTCAAAATCCATGATAAATAACCTCCTTAAGGTATATTGTTTTTTCAGTTTATTCCGCCGTCCCGTCCGGCGTTCCGGCGGGGGAGGGGGTCTCCTCTTTCAGTGTATCACCCGCGTCAAGAGCCTTGCCGACAAGCGGCTTGAGTCCCTTTTTCAGCCGGACGGCGTTCACGATGAGCGCCGCGGCGGCGAGGGCGGCGGTGACGCCCGCGAGCAGCTGGGACACGCGGATGACGTTCGGGATGAGCCAGAGCGAGTCGGACCGCAGCCCCTCGATCATCGCGCGGCCCACGCCGTACCAAAGGACGTAAAAGAGGAAATACTGCCCCTGATAGCGCCGGTGCTTTTTGCTGTGCAGATGCATCAGGATGAGCCCTAACAGGTTCCAGAGGCTCTCGTACAGGAATGTCGGATGGACATAGATCGTCGTGCCGTTCAGGGTCAGCCCCATGCGGCAGAAGATGTCCGTCTCGTAGCCGTAAGCCTCGCGGTTGAAGAAGTTGCCCCAGCGCCCGACAAGCTGGCCGATGAGCAGACCGAAGCCCATGATGTCCATCGCGGGCCAGACGCTCTCATGCCGCCGGTGGGCGCGCAGCAGCAGCGCGATGATCGCGCCGATGACGCCGCCGTAAATGGCGAGTCCGCCGTCCCGGATGCGGAGGAAGGACGCCGGGTCCTGCAAGTAGACGTGCGTCCCGTTTTCGTTCACATAGGTGATGCAGTAATAAAGCCGCGCACAGATGACGGCGAGGATGACCGCCCAGATCACATAGTCATACACCGCGTCCATCGTAATGTCGAAGCGGCGGCAGTTGCGCGAGGTGTACCACAGCGCGAGCAGAAAGCCGATCGCGATGATGATGCCGTAAAAATAAATCTCAAATGAGCCGATATGGATGCTGTACGGCGGGTCTATGGCGAAATTCTCGCCGAACATGGGAAAGCTGATAACCGCCTCCCGCATAGGAAAATCACTGTCCTTTCGTTTCGCCCGGCGTGATAACGCTCATGGCAAAGTCTTCCTCCCGGAAGAAGTCCGCGATAAAGTCGCGCAGGACCCGCGGCGTGATTTCCGCCGCGGCGCGGAAGGCGTCGAGCGCGTTATAGCCGCCGAAGTCCGCGTTCACGAGCGCGCCGCAGAGCGCGCCGAAGGAGTTCAGGCCGCGCAGCCGCGCGCCATAGCGCGACTTGGCGATGCGGTGGAAAAGCGCCTCGTTCAGCCCCTCGTCCGCCGCGCGGCGGGCTTCGTCGGTCATCTCGCGGAGCAGCCGCTCCGGGTCGCGCGTCTCGCCCCCGGCGAGGAGGGTCAGCGTGTCCGCCGCGTAGTCCGTCTCGGTGAAAAAGTCCGTGTTGATGAGCCCGTCGGCGTAGAGCCGGTTATAAAAGCGGGAGGATTCGCCGTAAAGATAGGCGAGCGCCATGCCCATCAGCGCCTTCTGGCGCAGCAGCGGCTCGCCGGGCTCCGCCGGGCGCAGCTTCGCGCCGAGCAGCGCCTGCGGCGCGGAGACCTCCATCGCGCGGGTAAAGCGCGTGCGGCAGGGCGTGAGCGCCTCCGGCGCGCCGTAATCGCGCACGGGAATCTCGCCGCTCTCCGTGGGCAGCAGCTCCATCGCCGCCGCGCGCACCGCTTCGGGGTCCACGTCGCCCACGACGGCGAGCGCCATGTTTCCCGGCGTGTAAAAGATCTTGTGGCAGGCGTAGAGCGTCTCCGGCGTGATCTCCGCGATGGACTCCACCGTTCCGGCGACGGAGTCGCGGATCGGGTGGTGGTCGTAGAGGCAGCGCATGAGCTCCACATAGCCGACGTAGCCCGGCTCGTCCTCGCCCATGCGGATCTCCTGCGCGATGATGCCCTGCTCCTTCGCGACGGATTCCTCCGTGAAATAAGGCGTCAATACAAATCGGAGCAGATCGCGCAGATTTTCGTCAAAGTGCGCGGTGGACTCGAAATAATAGGCGGTCATCCCCGCGGAGGTGAAGGCGTTCGGCTGGGCGCCGTTCGCGGCGAGGGTGCTGAGCGCGTTGTCGCCGTTCGGCATATCGAACATCTTGTGCTCAAGAAAGTGCGCCACGCCCATCGGCGTGTCGATAAACTCCCCGCCGAGGCGGAAGCGCCGGTCCGCGCCGCCGTAGCGCGTCGCGAAAAAGGCGTGGGCGCGGGTGAAGCCCGGCTTCACCGCGACGGAAAGGCGCAGTCCGTTCGGCAGCGTGTCGCGGTAGAGCGTTTCGCCGATGGAGGGGTATTCAAGCTTCTGCATCGTCCGGTTCCTCCTCGTCCTCGTCGTCCTGCCCATGCAGGAAATACTCCGCGTCCTCCTCCACGCTGCGCGCGATGGCGGCGGCTTCCTCCGCCGTTACGCTCTCGCAGAGCGCGGCGAGCTCCTCCGGACCGTAATCGAGCCCGCGGAGCGCCTGATTCAGATAAAAATCCTCCAGTCCGCCGGCGCTGTCCGTCAGGGCGCGGAGGTCGCTCGCCACGGCGCTGCGCGCGGCATTCAGCTCTTCGTCCGTGATCTCGCCGTGGCGCAGGGCGTCTAACTGCGCGAGGATCTCGCCGCGGGCTTCGTCCAACTTCTCCGGTTCGATGCCGGAGGAGACGAGCATCAGCCCCTTGTGCAGGTCGCAGCTCGAAAATGCGTAATAGCAGAGGCTCAGCTTCTCGCGCACGTTCAGAAACAGCCGGCTCGTCACCGCGCCGCCGAAGAGCGCGTTGAACACGCGGATGGCGGCGAAATCGGGGTCGTCCATGCAGTCGCCGAGGCGGAAGCCCATACAGAGCTTGCCCTGCGCAACGTCCATCTCCTCGTCGAAATGGCGGACATGGTCCTCAACGGCGTTCATGCGGATGTCCGTTCCGAGGTCGTAGTCGATCTCGCCGCGCGGCAGCGTGATGAGCGCGTCGCGCACGGCGGCTGCCGCGCGCTCCTCGTCCGCCGCGCCGATGTAAAAGATCTCGACCGGCGCGGTCTGGAGCAGGGTGTGGTAATAGCGCGTGAGCTCGACATAGCCGACGCTTTCGGCGTCCGTCTCCGTGCCCATCGCGTCGCAGCCGTAGGGCTCGAAGGCGCACATTTCCTCCACGAGACGGTCCGTCGCGTAGCCGCGCTTGTCGTTCAAGCGCGCGCGGATATCGTCGATGAGCTTTTCCTTCTCGCTCTCCACATATTCGCGGCGCAGCAGCCCCGCGCGCGTGGCGGGGGAGAGCAGCAGCTCGCCGACGAGACGGGCGGCGGGCTCCAAAAGCTCGCTGCCGTCCGGCGTGAAGCGGTCGGCGATGAAGCCCGCGTAAAAGCCGACCGCCATGATCTCGCCCATCTTGCGCACGCAGGGGATGATCCGCGCGCCGTAAAGCTCGTCGCAGGCGGCGGCGATGGCGTCCATATCCGGGTGGAACGCCGTGCCGCGGCTCAGCACGCGGGGCAGCAGGGCATTTTTGGAAACGGTCTCGCGGTCAAGGGGGCAGAGCAGGTTCACGGAAAGGCAGTCGGATTTGAATTTGTCGGTCCGCAGCGTGTTCAGAAACACGCCGGGAAGGATCTCGCTTCTCCGAAGCTCCATAGGGTCTGGCACCT
>CALJDB010000119.1 GCA_938023775.1 uncultured Clostridia bacterium | reverse complement strand
AGATGCGCTGATCCTTCGGGGCCTCGCCGCCGAAGGTGAAGCGCTTGCCGATGTTCTGGAACACCTGACCGATGCTCGCGCCGAGGTTTCCGGCGAAGATCGTCGGCTCGGTGGACGCGTCGTAGGTGTACTCGCCCGGCTCGGCGCAGACCTCGACGATCTTGCCCTGCTCGACGATGAGCATGCACTGACCGTCCGCGACCGCGATCACGGAGCCATTGCTGATGATGTTGTCCTCGCCCTTGGTGTTGCTGGAGCGGCCCCCGGTCTTTTTCTTGCCCTTGACCGCGAGCACGTCCACAGGCAGAGCCTCACAGTAGAAGTATTCCTTCCACTGGTCCGCCATCACGCCGCCGACGCTGCCGAGCGCTGCTTTGATAAGTCCCATAAGTAGTTGCTCCTTTCGATTCTTAACGGATTTGTATATGGAAAGTTGTTCTGCGCTTAGAATTTACGCCCGCCGCCGGAGAAGCTGCGTCCGCCGGAGGAGGAAAAGCTGCGGGAATAGCCCGACTTGCCGCCGCTGCTGCTTGTGTTTTTGGGGCGGAGATGCTTTGAGACGGTGCTGTAGAGATAGTGGTCCTGCTTCGCGCCGAGGCGGAACGAGCCGGGGACAAGGTAGCCCGCGGCGTGGGCGGCGCGGCGCACCGGCTTCATCTGGGCGACGAGCACCGCCATCGCAACAAAGCCTACGATCACGCCGAGAATGATTCCGCAGATTGCGGAGAAGCCGAAGCTCGCGGGCTCCTTCGGCGGCTCGCCGTGGGCGTAGAGATAGTCCACCGCGTCGAAATATTTCTCCATCGCGCCGTAATAGTCGCCGTCCAGCATAAGCGGCTCGATGATGTCGTCAATGCGGTTGATGCTCTCGGAGGTATAATAGTCGCGCGCCGCGCCGCAGACGGCGGTGTACCAGCCGCGGTCGGCGGGGTCCATGCAGATGAGCAGCACGCTGCCGCTGTAGTCGTCGCCGGTGCCGTAGCCGCAGAACTGATAAAAGTCCGCGGCGAGGATCCTGTGGTTGAGCCCGTAAGTGCTCGGTGCGGTATAGAGCACGAGGTCATAGCCATGGGCGGCGATGATAGAGGCGATCTTTTCGCTGAGCGCCGCCTCCTCCGCGTCCGTGAACATGTCCGCGTCGTCCACAACGTGCGGGGCGTTTTCCGCATGGAAATCTTCAAAGGCGGAGACGTCCTCCGGATACCAGTCCGGCATTCCGTCCGCCGCAAAGCAGGACGCCGCGAGCGCCAGACAGAGCAGCGCCGCGAGCGCAAGGGTCAAAACACGTTTTTTCATGCCGTTCCCCTCCCCTCACAGAAGCTGCGGCAGCAGCGTCACGAGAAAACCGACGGCAAAGGCAATGGCAAAATAAAGACCGAAATAGCCCCATTTCTTTGCCTTGCTGATCGGCAGCTCGCCGACGACCTTGCCGGTCTGCCCGTTCACGGCGTAGCGGTAGTGCTTGCCGCGGTATTCGCAGCTCAGCAGATAGACGGGCAAAAGCGCGTATTTCACGGAGGCTCTGTCCAGATGCAGTCCGGCATCGGAGCGGAGTGTTACGCCCTGATAGCCCGGTGCGGTGGAGAGAAACTGCTGCTTCGCGCTCTCGAGCATGCGCGATTCCGCGCGCGGGAGCTCCGCGTCCGGGTCGGAGTCGAAGCGGTCGGCGAGATAGCCGGAGAGATAAGCCGGGTCAAAGTCCGTCAGTGCGGAATAATCGAAGGGCTCGACGGAGTCCATCAGATCGTCGTCCATTTTTGTGCTCGCGTCCACGGGCAGCTTGGAGAAGGACATGCTGCCGTCGCGCCGGAGCAGATAGTGGGAGGTCTTCGTGCAGTCATAGTCGCCCTGCCGGTATGTACGGATTTTTTTGGCGTCCAGACTGACGCTGCCCGTCATATCGGCGTCGAAGAGCCAGAACGGGACGTAAACGCCCTGCGCTTTGCCGACGACGTTATCGCTGAAAAAGTCCTTCGGCAGGAGCTTTTTCTTCTTGTAAAACTTCCGGATGACGTCCGGCAGCTGCTTTTTTGTGATGCGGAACGGGATCACGGCGTTCGGGCGCAGCCCGCCGCCGACGCGGTCGTCCAGAACGACGTTGTTGCCGCAGTAAGGGCAGGTCGTCGCCGCGGTGCTCTCGTCCGCCTCGATCTCCGCGCCGCAGGACTCGCAGACATAGACCGCCGTGTGGTCCATCTTCGCGTTCCGGTCGAGCCCGGCTTTATAGTCGCCCCAGTGAAAATCGCGCGCTTCCCCGTCGCTCTCGCGCAGGGCGCGCAGCGCCTCGATGCTGACGGTGTTGCCGCAGCTCGCGCAGGTGACCTCGCCGCTTTCCGCGTCAAACGCGAGCGGCGCGCCGCAGGATGGGCATTTATATTCGGTGATCGCCGGCATAGGCTCTCGCCTCCTTGCTCCTTGTTTCGTTCATTATAACGCAGTGACAGGCAAATGTAAAACCTTAATTTTGCGTTTTTCAGTGCAGTCCCCGCCGGCGCGGGGCGCGGCGGCAGCGCAGGGTGCAGAAAACCGTCACGGCGAGCCCGGCTGCCATCAGCGCGTAGCAGAGCAGGAACTTGTCCGCGTGGCGCTGGACATAATACTCCATAAAGCCCGCAAGTCCGAGCGACAGCAGCCAGAGCGCCCAGCAGACGATGAGCCCGGCGCGCATGCCGTCCCGCCTGATGCTGCGCAAGCTGAACACGATGAGCGCCGCAAGGCAGGAGAGCGCGCCAATGATCTGCACAAGGCTCACGAAGCCGTTGGAGCGCAGATAGCAGGAATCATAGCGCATGCTGTCGAGCCAAATCTCCGCCGCGCCGTAGAGCACGAGGAAGAACCAAAACACCTCTCCGCTCCGCAGTCTGCCGCGCGTGAGGAAGATCACGAGGATGAGCGCGATAAACACGGCGATGGCCGCGAGCGCCTCCCAGAAAAACACCGCCGCGTGCCACTGCACGCCGCCGGCGCTCTCCACCGCCGTGGACCACGGGAGCCCCTGAAAGCGCGGATCGGCGAATACGGTCTTGCCGCGGTCAAGGGAATTGAACAGAAAGCCGAAACGTCCGACCGCGATGCCGAGCGCCGCCGCGGGCGCGGCGCAGTCGAGCAGCGCGCCGAGGTCCCGCACCGCGCCGAGCGCGCGGAGGAGGAGCGCCGCGAGCAGCGCGCCGAAAAACGCGCCCGGCAGCGCGAACGCGCCGACGGAATAGTCGGAAAACGCCTGGGAAAGCGAGCTGTACTGCCGGTAAAAGCAGTACCAGTGGACAAAGCGCGCGCAGAAAAAGCCGAGCACGAGCGCAAGCAGGCAGAACACCGCCGCGCCGCCCATCCCTCTGCCCTGCCGGGCGCGGAGCGCGAGCGTCATCAGCACCGCGGCGGCGACGCCGAGCGCCGAAATGATCCCACTCCAATAGACTGGGATGCCGAGATAGACAAAAGCGATCTGATCCATTGCTTCCTCAGCCCTCCTTCTGCGGCGGCAGCGCCGTTGCGAAATAGATGATGTCGCTGACGGCGCGCTCGGAATCATAGACGATGCGGTTGCGGATCTTGCCGCCGAAGATGAGCTCCGCGGTCTGACCGCCGTCGAGCGCGTAAGCGCTCTCGCAGCCCTTTGCCGCCATCGCCGCTGCCGCCTCCTTAATTGTGCAGTAATCGGTATAGTTCCCCTCCCCGCCGGCGCACATGAGCAGGTAATGCAGCTCGCCGAGCTGTCCGAGACTGGAGCGGGAATACTTGTCCTCGATCTCGCCGATGGGGTAATAATCGAGCGGCTGGACCTCGCCGTTCAAGATCTCGATGGGGCCGAAGGCGAGCGAGAACTGCACGTCGTGCTCGGCGATGAACGCCTCGACCTCCGCGGCGGAGGAAAACTCCCCGACCGGGCTCATCAGAAGGTCGCCGTTCCCGGCGATGAAGCAGGTGTCGACCACGTTGCCGACAAAGCGATAAAGGTCGCCCTGATAAACGTTGATTCCGTAGGTGCGGAAGTTATAAAAATCGGCGTTCGACGCCACGACCGCGTTCGCGTCCGCAGCCATCGCGGAGCAGAAAAGCTGCTTGCTCGCGCCGTAGCTTCCGCCGGCGAGAAAGCGGCGGAACTGGGACGGGTGGGCGATCTTGATCTCCGCAAAATTGTGGACGCAGTTATGGAACACCTCCTGCCACGAGATGGCGAGGATGGTCTCGTCGTAGTACCACTCGATCGTGGAGCCGGGCTTCAGCTGAATGTCCGGGTTCCAGCTGAGCGTCTGTCCGTCCAAAAGCGCCGCGGCGCGCTCGACCACGGCGGCGACCTCCGCCGGATCGGTCGTAGAGCCGTAGCACGCCGGGTCCGGCGTCTGTCCGCTCTGGGCGTCGGCGTCGATCATATAGACCTTTTCAATGTGGGTGAGGTCCGCGAGCGCGGAGCTCGCCGTGTTCGTCGCGTAGCTCACCGCGCGGGCGGAAAGGTCCGCTTTTTTGAGCTCACCGGTCCCGGTGAGCGGGTCCGCCGGGTGGACGCAGAGCGCGCAGACGGCTGCCGCCGCCGCGAACAGGGTGGCGAAAACGACGCCGCCGAGGACGCGGAGACCGCACTTTGCATGCTGCATGGCTTCTCCCCTCCCCCTCATTCCAGCCCGCCGCTGAGCGCGGCGAGCAGCTCGCGCGTCGGAACGATCTTCCACGCGCCGTCCTGATACTCCAGCTCCGCCGTCACGGAAAAGCTCCGCCGCGGCGCTTCGGCGGCGAGCCGCGCGGAGAGCGCCTCGTCGTAGACGGCGAGCACGATCTCGCGGCGGTAGCTGCCGTCGTCGTTATAAACGTCTTCGCTGCGGCGCGCGTTCTCCACGCGGCGGGCGAGCAGTGCGTTCACGTCCACGTCGATGCCCTCCAGCAGCGCGTCCGCGTCCGGCACGGTAAAAATAACGTCCTGCCAGGCGCGCAGCCCGGCGCGGCGGGCTTCCCCGGCGCTCTGCCACTCGCAGCCGCCGCGGATGAGCATCCAGAGGGCGCGGGCATTTTCGTCCGCGGGCTCGTTTTCCAGTCCAAGCGTGCTGTAGCCGCTGAGCAGCGCGTTGGCGTCGTCGTAGCGCTCGGCGCAGACGGCGGTGAAAAACGCGCCGACCGTGTCCCCCGGCTCCGCCGCGGGACCGAGCAGAAGCGCGGCGCGTCCCTGCCCGAAAAAGCCGAGCCAGACACCCGCGGCTGCCGCGGCGAGCGCCAGCAGCGCAAGGATCGTGCCGCCGATTTTCCTCTTTTTCATCTTCTCAAACCCTCTTTTTTCATTCCTTACTCGGAAGAGCCCAAACGACCTTGCTCTCGTCGCTGTAGGCGATGCCATCCCAACCGTCGAAGGCAATGACGAGCTGCCAGTTGGCAAACGCGGTCCGGATCGCGACATTCGCGGGCTCCGTGCGCCAGCCGTCCGCTCCCGCGGAGACGTTTTCGCTCCAGAACAGGAAGCGCACGTCCGGATAAGCCTTCGGCGCGGCGGTCCACACCGTGCTCGGAATGCCGCAGGAGCGCACCCAAGCCATCCTGAGCTCCGGCATCGCGTCCAGAAATGCGAGGTCCGTCAGCGACGGCGAGTAGGAGACGTTCAGGTACTCCATATTCGCCATTTTCTCCAGCGGCGAAAAGTCCGTAATGCCGCGGCAGAGCGCACATTCAAGGTAGCGCAGCTCCGGCAGCGCCGCAAGCGGCGAAATGTCCGTGAGCGTGCTGTTGCCGGAGAGGAAAAGCACTTGGAGCTTTTCAAGGTTTTCGATTCCCTCCAGCGAGTCGATATCGTTATTCGCAAGGTCCAGCGCGACGAGATCGGTGCAGTAGCGCAGAAGCGGCTGAATGTCCTCGGTCGTGAGGCGCCCCCAGCTCTCGCCGCGCTTTTGCGCGGAGAAGCACACCGCGTCGCTCGGCACGCTGTAGCCCGCGAAGCGGATCTCGAAGATAAAGCGGATATCCGGAAAGAGCTCCGCAAGCTCCACGCAGTCGGCATAGCGCACGCCGGAATCCAGCAGATCGACGCGCCGGAGCGCCGGGAGCGCGCGGATGATGCGGACGAGCGCGTCCGTGTCCGGCGCGGTCTTGCCGCGGAAATCGAGCTCCTGCGTCTGCTTATCATAAGTCTGCCCCGCCGCCGTTACGGTCCACTGCACGTCGCAGTCCGGCAGCCGCCGCTGGAGCTCCGCCGCCGCTTCTGGGTAACAGCAGTCGTTTGCGTCCACGCTCCGGAGCTTTTCAAGCGTTTCCAGCGCGAGAATCTCCTCCTCCGTCGCGGAGGCGCCGACGCGGATGCTGACGGCGTCGGCGAGCGTGGGGGCGTAGGGCGCGGCGGTCTCCGTTGGCGCTGCGGACGGCTGCGGTGTCTCCGCCGGGATGAGCTGTTCGTAGCGCAGCGCGCCGAGCGCCGCAGCAGCGAGCAGCACGAGAGCGGCGGCGGCAAGCGGCTTTTTCCGCGCGGCGATTCCGAAAATGAGCAGGGCGAGCGCCGCGGCGGCGAGTGCGATTGCGGACCACGGGAGGGGTCCGCGCATTTTGGTCGTCTCCGGCGGCGCAGTCGGCACCGGAGCGGGAGCGGCGGTCTCCTCCGGCTCGGCATACGCCAGAACGGTGATCGCCGGGTCCTTTGCGCGCTCCGCGGCGAGCCGGGCTGCCTCTGCCTCCTCCTCCGCGCGCTTCACCGTGCGGTAGTCGGTGTAATCGCGCATCAGCGCGGTGTAATCGGCGATAATGCGCGCCGCCGCGCCGAGGTCGGCGGTGAAAACGGCGAGGGCAAAGGGCTCCTCGGTATAGACGATGCCGACATCGTTGAAATAAGTATGATCCTCATACTCCAGAAAGCCGTACTTGTGCGCTACGTCCAGCTCTGTGCGCAGGGATGCGATGAGCGTGTCCGCCGGGTTGGAAACAAGCATATAGTCCAGCACGCGCGGGTAACGCTCCGGGTCTTCGTAGAGCATTTTCAGGCAGTGGATAATCTGCCGCGCGGTGAACACGTTGCGGTGGAAAAAGTTATAATCCATCGCCTCCGCGTCCTCGCCGAGCAGCGGGCAGAGTGCGGCGCGGTAATCGGCGTAGTCCTTAAAAGCGCGCTGGGCTGCCTCTGCCATCTCGTTGCTGGAATGGACGATGGAGTGCTCCTCAATATAAGAGTAAGGAATGCCCTCGATCTGTGTGTCGAAGTCCATCTCACCGTTA
>CALJDB010000118.1 GCA_938023775.1 uncultured Clostridia bacterium | reverse complement strand
GCGAGGGGCAAAGTAAGTCGCGCCTTCGGCGCGAAACATATTAAATCCTCGCGCCACAAGGCGCGTTCAGCTTTTAAAATCCAACAATCCCGCACGAAAAATCAGGCGGGATCGCTTTTTCATAACTCCAATTATTCCGTGTCGCGGACACCCGTGAAGCCGTTCACTTTTTCGCTGAGGCTAAACACGACCTCGCCCTCACCGGCGGCGTCCCCGCCATTCGGGTCAAAGCCGCCATTGCCGCCGCTGGGGTCGAACCCCCCGCCGCCTCCGCCGAAGCCGCCGGGACCTCCGCCGAAGTCGCCGAGCGTGCCCGTGCCGGTCCAGCATTGCTGCTTGGCGTCCGCCGTGAAGCCCGTGACGCTATCGGGGTCATAGACGCCGGCGACCTCCTCGCCCTCGACGTCGCCGCCGACGGAGAGACCGGGCGCGGACAAAATCGCGCCGGAATACCAGCGTGCGTTGCCCTCCGCGACCTCGTCCTTGTCCGGGTCGTAGGCGAACACGACCTTGCCGTCCGTGTCCGTGATGACGATCGCCTCGTCCGCGCTCTGGCGCTGGCTGAAGCTGAGGTTCACCGCCGCCTGTCCGGCGTTTTCGCTACCGTCGGTCTTGCGCGCCTTTTTCTGCGCCCGCGTCCGCGGTGTCGACGGCGGCGCCGTAGCTTTCGCGGGTCTCCCACGCGTTATCGCACTCATAGACGCTGTAGAACACGACGCCGGGGGCGACCGTGCAGTCGATCTTCGCGCCGTTTAGAATGAGCGTCACCTTCGCGTCCGGGTCGGCGAAGGTCGCGTCCGTGTCGCCGAGGTCGATCCAGATCCGACCGTGTCACGTTCCGGAGATGACATAAGTTCCCGGCTCCGTGAGGTGGAGCACGGCGTTTTCATACGCCTCGCTCTCGGAGTGCATCATCTGCTCCGGAACGGCGCTGCCCTGCACGGGCAGGGTGGAGAAAACATAGTCCGTGTAGCCCTCGGCGGTGTAGTAATAGACCCACTCCGTCTCGCCGTCGTAGCGCTGCTTCTGGAAGCCGGAGGTGTCCAGCTCCGGGTAATAGGAAACGTCGTGGGCGATATACGCCGCGGCGTCCGTCTCCGGCTCGGCTCCGGTGTAATACTCCGCGGGGCTGTTTTTCACCGCGTCGTGCGCCGTGGGCGCCGGGGTCTCCGCCGCGTCCGGGGCGGCGGAGCCGCAGCCGCAGAGCAGCGCGAGCGCCGCAGCCGCGGCAAGGAGCTTCTGATGCTTCATATTGGATTTCCTCCCATCGGGTCCCGTGATTTTTTGCCTGCTTATCCTATCATGCCCGGTTTTGG
Organism: uncultured Clostridia bacterium; assembly: GCA_938023775.1. Lineage (GTDB taxonomy): Bacteria > Bacillota > Clostridia > Oscillospirales > Oscillospiraceae > SVKR01. Next base: position 5,877 of record CALJDB010000118.1, on the reverse strand, counting down.
GAGTGATGAACAAACCTCGGAGGAAGTTCGAACAAATTATAAAATCCCGAAAAGCCGCTTTCCGTTTTCCGCAGCGGCGGCGATGAGCTCTGACGGCGTGCAGCCCTTGACGCGCGCGGCGGTCTCCGCCACGAAGGGGAGCAGGCGGCTGTCGTTGCGCTCGCCGCGATGGGGCACCGGCGGCATATAGGGCGCGTCCGTCTCCAGCAGGATGCGGTCTAAAGGCGTCACGGCAAGCACCTCCAGCGCGCGGCGCGCGTTTTTATAGGTGATCGGTCCGTCGAAGCCGAGGTACCAGCCGCGCGAAAGCAGCCGCTCCGCCATCTCCGCAGAGCCGGAAAAACAGTGGAACACGCCGCGCAGACCGGGGAACTCCTCCACGATGGCGAGGCAGTCGGCATGCGCATCGCGGTCATGGATGATGACGGGCTTTCCAAGCTCCAGCGCGAGGGCGAGCTGGGCGCGGAAAACGGACTGCTGCTCGGTTCGCGGCGGGTTTTCCGCCCAGTAATAGTCGAGCCCGATCTCCCCGACTGCGACGACCTTCGGGTGGGCGCAGAGGGCACGGACGGCGGCAAGCTCGGCGTCTCCCGCCCCGGCGCAGTCCTCCGGGTGGATGCCGGCGGCGGCGTAGACAAAATCGTAGCGCTCCGCGAGCGCGAGCGCCGCTCGGGAGCTGGCCACCGTGCAGCCGGGGTTCAGAACAAGACCGACGCCGGCGGCGGGCAGGGCGGCGAGAACGGCGTCCCGGTCAGCGTCGAAGCGGGCGTCGTCATAGTGGGCATGGGTGTCAAAAATCATCGTTTTCTCCTAAAAGTGGTGCGAATGCACCGAATTGTGACGGTTTATCTCCACACAGTGGGGCGTGGGAACCCGCTTTACAAACTGCGGCGGACATGGTATAATACGGGGTATCCCATTCGGAGGTAACAGCCACGGACATCCGGCATTTCTCCGCCGGGACCGGTCCGCGGGAGCGGGTGAGCGACCTTTATCTTATCATATTGCTCCTCGTTTTTCCACTGTTTCCCGGTTTTTCCGGCTACGAAAGCATCACGCTTTCCAAATATGTGTTCCTGCTCGCCGCGGCGGGGGGATACCTTGCGGCGCTCATCGCCGTGTCGGTCCTGCACCCGGAGCCGCTGCCGCGCTTCGGCGCGCCGCAGTGGGCGGCGACGGCGTTTTTCGCCGCTGCGCTTTTAAGCTGGCTCTGCTCGCCGTGGCGGGCGGAGAGCTTTGTCGGCGCGGGGCGCTATGACGGGCTGCTGAGCCTCGCGGTCTATGTATTGAGCTTTCTCGGCGTCTCGCTTTTCACGAAGCCGAAGGCGCTGCATTTCCACGCCCTCGGCGCGGCGGTGACGCTCTGCTGCGCCGTGGCGCTGCTCCAGCTCGCGGGGCTTGATCCGCTCGGACTTTTTCCGGGGGACCTCACGTATTACGACTCCGGCGTCCGCTATTCCGGGACTTATCTCGGTACGATCGGCAACACGAATATTCTGGACGCCGTGCTCTGCCTCGCCGTTCCGGTGTTTGCCGTCTCCGCGGCGCGGGAGCGTCCGCTGCGCTGGCTTTTCCTGCCGCTTGCGCTGAGCCTCGCAGTGCTCGCCCTTGCGGGGGGAGACGGGGCTTACCTCGCCCTCGGCTCCACGGTGCTCGCCGCGCTCGTCTTCCTCCCGCGCACGGCGCGCGGGCGGTTGTTCGGGCTGCTCGCCGCACTCGCGCTCACCGCCGCAGCGGTCTGCGCCGTTTGGCTTTATCCGGGCGGGAGCGGCACGCTCTATGAGCTCCGCTGCGCGCTCGAAGGCAAGCTGGATGATTCCTTCGGCTCCTCGCGCGTGCTGATCTGGCGCGAGACTCTCGCGCTCGTCCCGGCGCGTCCGCTGCTCGGCGGCGGACCCGGCACGCTCGCCCTGCGGCTTGATATCCGCTTCTCCCGCGTAACGGAGAGCGGCGCGGTGCTGACGAGCTTTGTCGACAACGCCCACAATGTTTACCTCGGCTATCTTGCAAATCTCGGCGCGCTGGGGCTCACGGGTTATCTCGCGCTGCTGCTTACAGCCGCCCTGCGTGCGTGGCGCTGCCGCAGCGCGCGCTCCGACGCGCTGGCGCTCGGCGTATTCTGCGCTGCGGTCCACGGCTGCTTCGGGCTCGGTCTTGTGCTGAGCGAGCCGGTGTTCTGGGCGGCGCTCGGTCTGCTCTGCACGGCGAAACGCCGTTGAATTTTTGGAAAGGAACAAATCTATGGAAACGAAACGCAGAAAGCTGCTTATCCTCATCGCGGCGGCGGTGATCGTGATCGCGGCTGTGGTTGCGCTCATCGTGCTGCTGCCCCAGCGCGGCGTGACGGAGCTTCCCATGCCGACGGAGATTCCCGTGGCGGTCACGCCTGCGGCGACGCAGACGCCGGAGCCCACCCCTCCCCCGACGGAGGAGCCCCCCGCCATCACGCCCCCCGCCACGACCGGCTCCGCCGCGAGCGACAGCGACATCGTGCTCCGCCCCGTCGTCCCGGCGAGCGACAGCGACATTTCCACGACTGAGTAAAAAAGAAAGGATCTGGCAAACCATGGCAGTATTGGACCAACTGGAACCGAAGGCGGTGTTCCGCTTTTTCGAAGCGCTCTGCGCCATCCCCCACGGCAGTCATAACACCCGACAGGTGAGCGACTGGCTCGCCGCCTTCGCGCGTGAGCGGGGGCTCCGCTATACGCAGGATGCGCTCGGCAACGTCATTTTGTTCGGACCGGCGTCGCCCGGCTATGAGGCGGCGGAGCCCGTCATTTTGCAAGGGCACATGGATATGGTCTGCGTCAGCACGCCGGACTGCACCCGCGATCTCGCGACGGAGGGACTGGACCTCGCCGTCGAGGGCGACACGGTCTATGCCCGCGGCAGCTCCCTCGGCGGGGACGACGGCATCGCCGTCGCCATGATTCTGGCGCTGCTCGACGACAAAACGCTGCCCCACCCGGCGATCGAGGCGGTCATCACCGTCGATGAGGAGGTCGGCATGGACGGCGCGATGGCAATCGACGTCAGCGCCCTGCGCTCCCGCCGCATGATCAACATCGACTCGGAGGACGAGGGCGTGTTCACCGTGAGCTGCGCCGGCGGCTGCGTCGCGCGCTGCTCTCTGCCGGTGACGCGCGCCGCGGCGGAGGGGGAGACGCTCCGCATCGCGCTCCGCGGGCTGACCGGCGGACACTCCGGCACGGAGATCGACAAGCGCCGCGCGAGCGCCACGCAGTGCATCGGCCGCGTTCTGAATGCGCTGGCGGACGCCGCGCCGTTTCGCCTCGTCTCCGTCTCCGGCGGCGAGAAGGACAACGCCATCGCAACGGAGGCGGCGGCGACGCTCGTCACCGCCGATCCCGCCGCGCTGACGGCGCGCTGCGCCGAGCTCGGTGCGGCGCTGCGCGCGGAGTTTTCCGCAACGGACCCGGCGCTTTCGCTCACGGCGGAGCGCGCCGAGCGCGCGGAGACGCCCATGGACGCGGAGAGCACGGCGCGCGTGCTGGATCTGCTGCGTTCCCTGCCCTACGGCGTGCAGGCGATGAGCGCCGGCATTCCCGGTCTCGTGGAGACCTCGCTGAACCTCGGCATTCTGCGCACTGATGCAGCCACCGTTTCCGCCACGTTCTGCGTGCGCAGCAGCGTGGACGAAGCCAAGCAGGGACTGAAAGCGCAGCTTCGCGCCGTGACCGACCGTCTCGGCGGCAGCGTGGACATCTCCGGCGACTACCCCGGCTGGGCTTACCGCGCCGACTCGCCCCTGCGCGAGCTGCTGACCGCGGTCTATACGGAGCAGTACGGCGCCGCCCCGCGCGTGGAGGCGATCCACGCGGGACTCGAATGCGGGCTCTTCGCCGGAAAGCTCCCCGGTCTCGACTGCATCTCCATCGGTCCCGACCTCAACGAAATCCATACCACCCGCGAGCGCATGCACATCGCCTCCGTCCGCCGGACGTGGGAGCTGCTGGTTGAAACACTGAAAAGAATGAAATAAAGCGATAAGCGAAAACCCGCCCCGCGTCGAAAAAGGCGCGGAGCGGGTTTTGTTTTCACTGTTTTTTCCGCAGCAGCTTTGCCACGGCGGCGACGGCGGCGGCAGCAAGGACGGCGGTGGCGGCACCGACGAGGAAGGCGGCGGTGTAGCCGCCGGTCGCGGCGCGCAGGGCGCTCGACAGTGCGTTGAAGGTCACGGACGAGATGCCTACGGCGAGCATAACGATACCGTATTTGCTGCCCGCATGGCTGGGCCCGAAATAGTCCGTCATTGCGGCGGGAGTGACTCCCGCGGGACCTCCATAGGCAAAGGAGGCGAGCAGGATAAAGGCAAAATAGGCCCCTCCCACGGCGCCGATGAGTCCAGCCGCCGCCAAGGCCGTAGCGCCGCAAAGCAGTGCGAGCGTCCGCAGACGGCCGATCCGGTCTGACAGCAGGCTCATCAGCAGACGGCCCGACGCGTTCATCAGCCCCGTAAGAGAAACGCAGACCGTCGCCGCGCCGGCACTCAAGCCCCGCTCGATCCCCAGACTCTTGACGAGCGGGTTAAGCATATTCCATGTTCCGTTATAGAAGAAGCACATAAGCGCAAGCAGCCAAAACGGGGGCGTCCGGATTGCCTGCCGCAGCGTCAGAGAATTATCAGGCTCCATCGCACCGGCAGGCTGCTCCTCCGGCGCACGGATAAGCAGGCAGGCGCAGATGCCGACGGCAAGGAAGACGATGCCAAGAATCCGCAGCGCAACGGGCAGTTCAAATGACGCGAGCAGTCTGGAGACCAATGGCGCGAACACGACCGTAGAGAACCCGAATGCTCCCGACGCCAACCCTGTGGCGAGGCCGCGACGTTCAGGAAACCAGCGCTGGACGCAGCAGAGCATCGGCCCGTAGGTCATTCCGCTGGAGGCTCCCGCAATGAGACAGTAGGAAAAATAAAACAGCCCGATGGGCGCTCCGGGATGCCACATCGACGAGAGCAGCACGCCCGCCCCGAACAGGGGCATGCCGATAAAGGCCATGCGCCGCGGCCCGATCCGGTCCGCCCACGCGCCGCCGATCATGCCACCGAGGCAGAAGCAGAAGAGCATCAGTCCTGACACCAAGTCCACCGCGGCTGTGCTCCAGCCGTAATAGTCGATCGCGCTCTGGCGGAATATGCTCCAAACATACAGGATCCCGGCGCAAAGCTGCACCGCGAGACACCCGACGACCGCCGGGAGCTTTCCCTTCTGCTTCATAGTATTGTTTTTTCCTTTCTCTTTGTCGGATTATTTTTTCAGCACCCTGCGCAGCGCCCGCAGAATGGGCGGCAGCACCGCGGAGAACGCCGCGGCGGTGGCGATGCCGGTGACGATGCGGACGGCGAGGGAGCCGAAAACGAGGGCTTTGGAATAATAGTGAAAAATCTTGGCGTCGACATAGAGCGCGAGCGTATTGAGCCCCGTGACAAGCAGAGCGCTGAGTGCTGTAATGAGCAGCAGCTCGCGAAAGCGCAGCTCCCGGTCGCGTCGGCGCACGCCGTAAAGCCCGACGACGAGCCCGCTCAGCGCGTGGGGCAAGATCCAGAGCGGTGTCGTCACCGTGAGACCGTAGCCCCCGGCGAGCTGGCTCAGGAAGCTGCCGAGCAGCCCGATCAAAAGCCCGTCCGCGGGACCGAACAGCAGCGCGCCGATCAGAATCGGCAGCGCCTCGAACGTGATCTTCAGATTGGCGAGCTTCAGCGTCGCCCATGTGCCGAGCACAAAGTAGATTGCGATGAGCAGGGCGTTGAAAACGACCCTGCGCGCGTTTGTTTTTTTCATGAAAATCTCCTTTCATGGCGCAGTGCCACGAAAGGAGCCGGAAAGTCCCTTTGGTGGCAGCGGATGCGGA
>CALJDB010000117.1 GCA_938023775.1 uncultured Clostridia bacterium | reverse complement strand
GCTCCTTTTTTCGGCATGTGCGGACTTACGCCTTGCCGAAAACGAGATCGGGCAGGAAGGTGACGATCTGGGGCACGAAGACGAGCCCGATGATCACCACGAGCATGGAGATGATGAACGGGATGGAGGTAAAAAACGCCTTGCTGAGCGTCAGCTCCGGGTCGCGGCTGCAGCTTTTGATCATAAACACGCTCGCTCCGAAGGGCGGTGTGATGCCGCCGAGACAGATGACGAGGGCGATGATGATGCCGAACCACACCGGGTCATAGCCCAGCGCACCGGTGACGATGGGGTAAAAGATGGGGATGGTCATCAGCGAAACGGAGATGAGGTCCACGAGCATGCCGAGCACGAAGTAGATCATGATGATGGCGATCATGAGCAGCGCTTTCGGCGTTCCGACGGCGAGCAGCGTGTTGCAGAAGCTGCCGATGACCGTCGGGAGCGTGGACAGGGAGATAAAGCGGCTGAACACCGCGGCGCTGCCGAGGAGGAGCAGCACCATGGTCAACAGCTCCACACCCGCGACGGCGGACTCGACGAATTTCTTGAAGTTCATCTGCCGGGTCACGACGGTGATGATGAGCATGCCCATCGCGCCGACCGCGCCGGCCTCCGTCGGGGTGAAGTAGCCCGCAAACATGCCGCCGATGGAGATGACGAACACGATGGTGATCTCGATGAGTCCGCCCTGCCGGGTGCAGCGCCAGCGCTCCTTCCATGTTGCGCGCTCCGCGCGCGGCGCGGCGTCCGGACGGGTGATGACGTAGACCAGAACGGCAAGGCAGTTTGCGATGCAGAGCACGATTCCCGGCATGATGCCGCCCATAAACGTGCGGCCGACGGAGACGTTCGTCGCCATGCAGTAGATGATGAAAAGCGACGAGGGCGGGATGATGGTGGAGATCTGGGCACCGGCGGAGATGGACGCGCCGGCGAGCCCCGGCTTATAGCCGCGCTTGCGCATCTCCGGGTAGGCGATGGCGCTCATGGTGCCGATGGTGGCGGGAACGGAGCCGCAGATGGCGCCGAAGCCGGCGCAGGCGACCTGCGTCGCCATGGCGAGCCCGCCGCGCCAGTGGCCCATGTAGGAGTTGACCGCCGTAAAGAGCTTTCCGCCGACACCGGAATAATTCGCCATAAAGCCCATCAGACCGAACATTGCGCCGACCGTCAGCGCGTAAGAGGAAAAGTTTTCAAACAGCCCCTGCGCCACGATGTTGGCAGCCGCCTCCGTGTTGCGGAGAACGATGCAGCCCGCAAAACCGACCAGGAGCATCGCGAAGGGGATGGACAAGCCCAGCAGCATCAGAACGATGAAAACAGCCAGACCGATGATCGCAATGGTAACAGGATTCGCCTTCACCAGTCTCGAA
>CALJDB010000116.1 GCA_938023775.1 uncultured Clostridia bacterium | reverse complement strand
GCTTTTTCGGCGCTTTTTCGGTGAAAAAATGAGGCACTCAGTCCTTTTCGGAGTTCTTTGCCTCCCGATAGCGGCGCTCGAGCTCCGAAATGGGCAGCTCCGCCATATTCTCGCCGTGCTGCGCGCAGACCGCCTCCGTCGCCGAGAAGCGGCGCAGGAATTTTTCACAGCAGCGGTGAAGCGCCGCCTCCGGGTCCGCGCCGCAGAAGCGCCCGACCTTCACCGCGGCGAAGAGCGTATCGCCGAGCTCCTCGGCGATGTGGTCGGCGTCCCCCTCCGCGACGGCTGCGGCGAGCTCCTCCGTCTCCTCGCGGAGCTTATCCACGGCGCAGCCGACGTCGGGCCACTCAAAGCCCGCCTTTGCCGCCTTGCTCTGCATCTTCTCCGCGCGCCAGAGGGCGGGCAGATTCTCCGGAACGCTCGCCATCGCCTCAGCAGTGGTTTTCTGCCCCTTCTCCGTGCGCTTCGCCGCATCCCAGACGTCCAGCGCCTCCTCCCCGCTCGCCGCAGCGGCGGAGCCGAAGACGTGCGGGTGGCGGAAGATAAGCTTTTTGCATGCTGCGTCCGCCACGTCGTCGAGATCGAAGCGCCCGGCTTCCTCCTCCATGCGGCTGTGGAGCAGCACCTGAAGCAGCACGTCGCCGAGCTCCTCCTTCAGATTCTCGTTGTCGCCGGTGTCGATGGCGTGGCAGAGCTCATAGGTCTCCTCCAGCGCGCAGCGGCGAATGGACTCGTGGGTCTGCGCCGCGTCCCACGGGCAGCCGCCCGGCGCGCGCAGCACGGCAACGAGGCGGCGGAAATCGTTTAAGTCATAGCGGTCCTTCAGCTCAAAATCGGGCATAGCGGTTTCTCCTTTGCAAAACGCCGAAAGTCGGTCCTTTTCCGACCGGCTTTTCGCTTTTTTATTTAATGTGCAGCAGTCGGGCGAGCTTCTCGCCCTTCGGGATGAGCTTCATGTCCTCAAGCGTAACGCTTTTCGTCACGACGACCATGACAACGTAGACAACGACGGCGGCGGCGATGGCAAGTCCCATGGCGAGGAGGACGGGCAGACGGCTCTCCGCCACGGCGACGTGCAGCAGCTTCGCGGCGATGCCGTAGACCGCCCAAGCCGCCGCGCCCATGACGGCGGCGCTCACGAGCGGGCGGAGGAAGGCGCTGCCGTAGCGCGGCTTCACACGCAGGCGGCGATAAATGAACGCGCAGTTCATCACGCAGATGACGGCGTAGCACGCGATGGTGCCGATCGCCGCGCCGAGGATGTTGATTTCCGGGCGGCTCACGAGCAGGAGGTTGCAGACGATCTTGACGACGCCGCCGGCGACCATGGACAAAATGGGCAGCTTTTCGTTTCCGCCCGCCTGCAAAATGGCGTTCGTGACGAGCGCGATGCAGACGAAGACGGAGGCGATGGACATGTAGATCAGAATGGTCGGACCCATCGCGTTCGTGCGCGGATAGAGCACGCGGACAATCGGATCGGCGAGGACGGCGAGTCCGACGCCCATCGGCAGCGCGATGACCGCGGAGATGCGCAGCCCGCTCTCCGCCGTTGCGCCGACCTCCTCGTGCGCGCCGCGCGCGGCGGCGGCAGAGATTGCCGGAACGATGGCGATGGTCATCGGCGTAATAAAGCTCGCCGGGAGGTTATAGAGTGTCTGCATGGCGCTGTAGGACCCGTAAAGCTCGTCGGCAAGCGCGGGGCCGATGCCGGGAACGTCCGGAAGCTGGACGTTGATGAGCTTCGTGTCGATGAGGGAGATGACGCTCATAACGGAGGCGCCGAGCGTGATGACGAGACCGATCATGATAAACTGCCCCAGCGTATGTCCGACGGAATCGGGCTGGTCGCTGCTGAGGCGGCAGGCCTCCATGCTCGGTCCGCGGTATTGGCGCAGATAGCACCAGAGCATGTAGATGAGCGCGGCGAGCGCGCCGGCGGTGACGCCAAAGATCGCGCCGGCGGAGCTCACAGGCAGGCTCTTGCCCGCACGGGTGAGCATCACGGCGAGGACAAGTCCGACGATGACCTTGACGAGCACCTCGAGCACCTGTCCGACCGTGGTCGGGGTCATGTTGCCGTGGCCCTGAATATAGCCGCGGAACGCGCTCGTGAGGCACACGAGCAGCACCGCGGGCGAGAGCGCCCAAACGCACTGGCTGACCTCCGCCTTGCTGACGAAAAGCACCGCCATCTCCGTCGGGAACAGGAACATGGCGAGCGAGAACACAACGCCCAACACGGCGAGGACGACGGTCGCGATGCGGAAGGTCCGCCGTGCCTGCCGCGGGCGGTCCAGCGTGTTCGCCTCGCTGATCATGCGGCTGAGCGCCACGGGAAGTCCCGCGGTGGAGATCGTGAGCAGCACGTTATAGATCGTGTAGGCGGCGAAGAAATAGCCGTAGCCCGTGTCGCCCAGAATGTTTTGCAGCGGGATCTTGTAGATCGCGCCGAGGATCTTCATTATGACCACACCGGCGGCAAGGATCGCCGCGCCGTGGAGAAAGTTCTGCTTTTTTGCCTCTGCCAAGCGTGTTACCTCCAAACCAGAAAAAGAGCACTGTCGGTTTTATACTATATGCCGATACGAAGAAGATTTTACACCATGTTCCGGAAGAAATCAAGAAAAACCGCCGGGCGGCGAAGCCGTCCGGCGGTGGGAGCTGCGGTTTTTCAGATTCTTTCGGGCTTTGCGGCTTTGCCGCGGACGAGCTGGAGGGCGATGACGCCGCCGACCAAGACAACGCCGATGAGGTCGGTCGCCCAGCCGGGATAGATGAGCAGCAGTCCCCCGGCGACGCAGAGGAGGCGGAACAGCCAGTGCAGCCGTCCCCGGAAGAAGCCCTCAAGCCCCATCGCGACGCCGAACATGCCGACAGCGGAGGTCATGATGACCTGCACGGCGGCGAGGACGCCCTTGTTCATCAGCAGCAGGCTCGGCTCCAGCGCGAAGATGTAGGGGATGATGAACGCGGCGATGGCGAGCTTCGTGGCGGTGACGCCGGTTTTCATCGGGTCGGACTTTGCGATGGCGGAGCCGGCGTAAGCCGCGAGCGCGACCGGCGGGGTGATGTCCGCAACGATGCCGAAATAGAACACGAAAAAGTGCGCCGCGACCTTCGGGATGCCGAGCGTGATGAGGATCGGCGCGCAGGTGCTCGCCATGATGCAGTAGTTCGCCGTGGTCGGCACACCCATGCCGAGCACGATGCAGCAGAGCATCGTCAGGAACAGGGCGAGCAGCGTGGCCAGCATCGGGATGGGGATCATCCCGGAGAGTGCGATGACGCCGTTGATGAGCTTGGAGGCGAGACCCGTGACCGTGATGCAGCCGGCGATGATGCCCGCCATGGAGCAGGCGACGGCGACGGTGATGCAGCCGCGGCCGCCGGACTCCAGCGCGCTCACGACCATGTCGCCGGTCTTTCCCGCCATAACCGCAGCGGTGGGTCCTTTGTCATTTTTGCTGTCAAGAAAAAGCGCCGGGAGGCTCACAACGACGGAGAGCACGATGGCGACCGAGGCGCTCCACTGGAGCGAGCGGACGTTCGCCGCGACAAGCCAGACGAGCAGCACGAGCGGGAGCAGCAGGTAAATGCTCTTCACGAGCACACGGAAGCGCGGCAGCTCGCTGCGGGGAACTCCGCTGAGTCCGAGCTTTTTCGCTTCGAGATGGACGGACATGAAAATACCGGCAAAATAGAGCACGGCGGGCAGGATTGCCCAGAGCGCGACCTGACCGTATTTCACGTCCATATACTCCGCCATCAGGAACGCCGCCGCGCCCATGACGGGGGGCATGATCTGTCCGCCGGTGCTGGCGGCAGCCTCGACCGCCGCGGCGAACTCCGGACGGTAGCCGGTCTTTTTCATCATCGGGATCGTGACGGAGCCGGTCGTGACCGTGTTGCCGACGGAGGAGCCGCTCACCATACCGCAGAGTGCGGAGGAGATGACGGCGACCTTTGCGGGACCGCCGGAGGTGGACCCGGCGACGCAGTTTGCGAGGTCGATAAAGAACGCGGCGATGCCGGTGCGCTCCAGAAACGCGCCGAAGATGATGAACACGACGATGAATTTCAGGCAGACCTGCACGGGCGTCGCCATAACGCCGCTTGTGCCGTAAAAGAGCGTGTAGACCACGCGGGCGAGGTTCTGACCGCTCGCGAAGGTATAAGCCAGCAGTGCGCCGGCGACGATGAGGATCGGCAGGCCCACGCAGCGGCGGCAGAGCTCCGCCAGCACGAGCACGCCCACGATGCCGATCATCAGATAAAACCACGCATTCGGCAGCGCGTTTTCGCCCCACGGGTTGATCTTGCCCGCGGAGGTGATGACCATCACGAGGCTGTTATAGCGGAAGCAGAAGAAGAAAAAGCAGAACGCGCCCGCCGCCATCAGCACGATATCGTACCACGGCAGACAGTTTGGCTTCACATGGTGCTTGCTCGCGGGATAGGTCAGATAGCCCATAATGACGATCAGCCCCAGAAACGCGGAGAGACGGATCGGAAGGTCCGCCGTGGAAAACAGCGTGGACCAGATGCAGTAGAGGGAAAAGGCGGCCATGATATAACGCACCACGCGCCGCGGGATCCCAGCCCAGATGCGGGTTGCGGACTCGCGGTCATACTGCCGCATAATGTCCTCCGCGGACATGTCATCGGCGGGG
>CALJDB010000115.1 GCA_938023775.1 uncultured Clostridia bacterium | reverse complement strand
CCTGATCCATTTCGTCCATCGTGATCTGTAGCTTTTCCATGTCCGCCATGAACACCGCCTCGACGAGATGCTCGGGGTTCATGGTCTCGCGCGCGACCTCGATACGCTGGACGCTCGTGAGGCGCGAGCGGATCATCTCCTGCAGCGCCTTGCGCATGCCGGGGTAGCCGTCGTAGCCGAGCTCGCTCGCGAAGCGGACGACGGTCGATTCGCTGACGCCGACGATCTGTCCCAGCTTGCCCGCGGTCATGAACGCCGCCTTGTCATAGTTTTCCGTGATGTACTTTGCAATACGCTTCTGCCCCTTGGAAAAGCCTGCGCCTTCCGCAAGGCGGGCGAGAATGTCCTTTTCCATGTTTTTGTCCTTCATCTATTCAAATCTATTCAAAAATAAAAAACGCTCTGCACCCGGCACGTGCGCGCCGGGGCAAAGCACACTATAGTCTCTTTTTTCAAAAAATGCAAGAACGTTTGCAAAAAACTTTCAAATTCGGCACAAGCTCCAGTTTGGAGCGGGAGAATCTGCATTATTTGACGGAATTTACTTCATCGGCGGTCAGGTAACGCCACGTCCCGACCGGGAGATCGCCGAGCGCGAGCGCGCCCTCCGCAACGCGGACGAGCCGCCGGACCGATAGCCCCGCCGCGGCGCACATGCGGCGCACCTGCCGGTTTTTGCCCTCGTGGATCGTAACGGTCAGCGTGCCGTCCGGCGAAAGCTCCGCGCGCGGGGCGCGGATGGGCTCGCCGTCTATCTCCCGCATCGCGCGCAGACGCGGCAGCGCCGCGGCAGCGTCGCCGGAGACGGTCACACGGTAGACCTTGTCGACCTCGTGGGAGGGGTGGGTCAGCGCGTTCGCAAATGCGCCGTCGTCCGTCAGAAGCAGTAGCCCCTCGCTGTCCATATCGAGCCGCCCGACGGGGTAAAGCCGCGCGCCGGCGTCCCGCACGAGCTCCGCGACCGTGGGGCGACCGCGCTCGTCCGAAAGCGTCGTTACATAGCCGCGGGGCTTATGGAGCATAATGTATGTACGCGCCGCGGCAAAGCGGAGCGGCACGCCGTCCACGCAGACCGTGTCCCGCTCCCTGTCCGCGCTCGCGCCGAGCGACGCGGTCTCGCCGTTCACAGTCACGCGTCCGGCGGCGATGAGCGCTTCCGCGGCGCGCCGGGAGGCGATTCCCGCCGCGGAGATGAGTTTTTGCAGCCGTTCCGCCATAGTTCGTCCTCAAAAATCAGGATAATAGACTGTTCCCTGCCGCGCGCTCAAAAACCACGCGCGGCGAAAGCGCTCCCACGCCGTCAGCCGCTGGAGGGCATCCACCGTGACGCTCTCGGCAAAATAGAGCGGGTAGGCCCCGGCGCGCTCGCCGCCGAGCCAGAGCTCAGCCGTGCCCGCCTGCGTTCCGCGCAGCACGGGCGCGAAGAAAAAGCGCGGCAGCAAAACGCGCACCTCCGCCTCCGCGTCATGCTGGACGAGCACGCCGTTCACGCCCGCCCGCAGCGCGGCATAAGACCGCGTTCCGGACACGATCGGAACACGTCCGGCGCAGCTGCCCGGAAGCGGGATATAGCGCCACGCGGCGAAGAGCGCATCATAGAGCGCGGCATGGTCGCGCCAATCGTCCGGGTCCGAAACGGTCACGCAGATGAGGCGCATCCCGTCCCGCTCCGTGCAGGAGACGAGGATGCGCCCCGCCGCCTTCGTGTAGCCCGTCTTGCCGCCGATGCAGCCGGGGCAGCTTTGCAGGAGCTTATTGTGGTTGACATAAGTCCTGCCATTCTCCTCATAGCGCGCCGCGCCGAACATGCGGCAGAAGTCCGCGTTCTCCATCGCCGCCGCGGTCAGCAGCGCGAGGTCGCGCGCGGTGGAATAATGCTCCGGGTCGTCGAGCCCGTGGGAGTTGACAAAATGCGTGTTCTCCAAGCCGAGCTCCGCGCATTTTTCGTTCATAAGCGCGGCAAAGCCCGCCATGCTGCCGCCGACATGGTCAGCGAGCGCCGCGGCAGCGTCGTTTCCGGAGACGAGCAGCAGCGCGTAAAGCAGCTCCTCCGCGCGATAGCTCTCCCCCGGCATCAGATACGCCGAGGAGCCCTCGACCGCGGCGTGCGCCGCCGTCACGGGGACGAGCTCGTCCATCGTGCAGTGTTCGAGCGCGACGAGCGCCGTCATGATCTTCGTCGTGCTCGCGACGAGCATCCGGCGGTCCGGCTCCTTTTCGTAGAGCACCGTTCCGGTCCGCGGCTCATACACAATGGCGGACGCCGCCGAGGTCTTGCTCTCCTCCGCGTGCGCCGCGGGGACGGCACAGAGCAGGAGCACCGCCGCGAGTAGCAGCGTAAGGACTCGTTTGTGCATAGGAAAGAGCACCGCCTTTCAAGCAAGAAAAATCAGTGCTTAGTATGCGGCGGAGCCCGCCGGATTATTCCTGCGCGGCGCTGCCGGAGCGCTTGGCGAGGAAGTCCTGCACGGAGTCCATCAGCTCCGGCGCCTTTTCGATCACGCGGTCGAGCGTGGATGCCGCCGGCGGGGTGATGTTCACCATGCGGACGCTGCCGTCCTTCACGATAAGGAAGCCGATCGGTTCGATCTTGACGCCCGCGCCGTTGCCGCCGCCGAAGCCGTTTTTGCCGTCCTTGACGGAAAAATCGCTGCCGCCGGAGGCGAAGGCGTAGCTCACCTTGCTGACCGGGATGATGGTCACGCCGTCCGGCGTGGTGATCGCATCGCCGACGACGGTGTTGACGTCCACGATGCTGCGCATTTTCTCCATCGTCACGTCCACGAGATTGCTGAGGTTCGATTTCGTTTCCATAGTGTGCTTATCCTTTCTGCCCTTCGGCATTCAAAGTTTCCGTTTTCTCCGCTGCGGCGGCTTTATCCGCCGCCTTTTCCGCGCGGCGGCGCGGGAGATACCATTTGATGAGCGCGTAAAGCGCGCAGTTTGCGATATGCAGAATCTGCCCGATGCGGAGCGTCGCCTTCACTCTGCCCTCCGCGGCGAGCCCCTCCGCGCCGATGTCCAGCGCGGTGCGCACGTCGCGCCGGCGGATGTTGAACGCGCGGTTTAAGAGGGGCCAGAGCACGCCGAGCCCGGTGTTGAGGTAATTATACTGCATCACGGCGTCGTAAGGGTCCGGCGCGCCGGCGATGAGGTGCAGCGTCAGCACGTCGAGACTGAGCTTTCGGCGAAAGCGCCCCAGCGCGGCGAGGGCAATCTTCGCGAGCGCGAAAATGTCGCCGAGGGCGAGCTTCGGCTTCGGCTTATTTTCGCCGTCCGCGGGCTTTTTCTTTGCCTTTTTCTCCTTGGGCTTCTTCGGTTTTTTCTCTTTTTTCGGTTTCGGCGGCAGGAGGGTCAGACGCAGCGGTCCGATGACTATCTTCAGCGAAAACGGACCGTCTCCGCCGAAGGCGGCGTCCGCCCCCACGGGGGTGATGAGAATCAGGATGATGACCGCCGCAATGATCGAAAGCGCAAGCATATCTCCGCCAAGCCTCCTTTCCGAAAATTCTAAAGCCGCTCTCAGCCCTCCGTGTCGAAGCTGAGCTGACCGTCCAGCTCGCCGGCGCGGAGTGCGTCGATCTTGTTTTGCAGCGCGATGACGCCCTCGTCCGTGCCGAGGTCCGGCAGGGCGGGCAGCTCGTCGATGCTGCGGATGTTCATCGTGCGCAGGAACACGTCGCCCGTGCGGTAGAGCGTCGGGCGGCCGGGAACGTCCAGCTTTCCGGCGGGCTCGATGAGCCCGCGCTCGGTCAGGACGCCGACGGTGTAAGCGCTGTCCACGCCGCGGACCTGGTCAATGTAAGCGCGCGTCACGGGCTGGAAATACGCCACGATCGCGAGCACCTCCAGCGCCGCAGGGGTCAGCCGCGGGGGCCTGCGCGTCTCCAGCGCGTGGGTGATGAGCTGGGCATATTCCGGTGCGGAGCAGAGCTGGAGCTTACGGTCGAGCCGCAGCAGGCGGATGCCGCTCCGCTCCCCGCCGTACCGCGCGGTCAGCGTTTCCGCGGCGGCAAAGACCTCGTCCTCCGAAACGCCCAGCACCTTGGCGATGCGCTCGGCGGGCACCGGCTCGCCGGCGGCGAACAATATGGCTTCCAGCGCGGCGGCGATCTCGTGTTTATCCATAGTATCTCATTCCAATCTCTCGTCCATACTTTCGAGGATCTTTTCCGTGTCCCCGCCGGTGAAGCGGACATCCAGCGCACCGTCCGCGGCGTGCTCCAAGCGCGCGTGTCCGTGGCTGCAAAGCTCCAGAATGGAGACGAAGGTCGCCACGACCTCGCTCCGGCTGCGGCTCAGGCGGTAAAACTCCGCAAGCGGCAGCAGTCCGCGCGCGCTGAGCAGCGTTAAGATTTCGCGGCTTTTTTCGCGCACGGGATAGACGATGCGCTTCGGCACGATGCGCCGTCGGCGCGTCTCCTCCTCCGCCGCCTCCGCGTCCGCGCCCGTCCGCGCGCGCAGCAGCGCGTTTTTCAGCGCGAGCAGCAACTCCCAGCTCTCGTGGGAGTAGCGGTATTCCTTGACGCCCTGAAGCGGCTCCGGCTCCTTCGTGAAGTAGCCCGCGCCGTATTCCGAGGCGCGCAGCAGCGCCGGGGCGGCTTCCTTCACGGCGGCGTAAATATCCCGCGCGCGCAGCTGCTCCAGCGAGGCGATGAGCATTTCCAGCTCG
>CALJDB010000114.1 GCA_938023775.1 uncultured Clostridia bacterium | reverse complement strand
ATCACACAGGCGGCATGGGAAGCCAGCCCGGACGAGATGGCGTTCTCCCCCGTCGGCACCAGCGGCTATACGCTGAACACCGCGGAGAGCGTGCTCGGCTCGATCTATATCTTTGAAAAGCGCGATGACTACTGGCAGACCGACGAGCAGTACATCTGCGACCACAACCGCAACAATCTCGACAAGCTGACCGCCAAGGTCATCACGGACGCCTCCACCCTCGCCGTCGCGCTGGAGACCGGCGAGATCGACTTCACCACCGACATCGACGCGAAGGACCGCGCGCTCTTTGCCGACATGACGACCGGCGCGGCGCTGGACGGCTACGTCAAGCTCGACGGCCAGAACAACGCCTTTGTCCACCTGACCTTCAACTGCGGCGAAAAGAGCCCCTGCCGCGACATCAAGCTCCGTCAGGCGATCTGCCACGCCATCGACGCGGCGGCGTGCAAATTCACCGCTTACAGCGGCTTCGGCGGCGTCTGCAACGCCGCGACGAACCCGAACCTCTCCGACTCCGGCACCCAGTTCGGTCACGACGACTACTTCACCTATGACGTCGAGCTCGCCAAGCAGCTCGTCGCCGAATCCGGCTATAACGGCGAGACGCTGCGCATGCTCGTTCTCCCGAACGCGACCATCAAGGCGAGCGTGCCGCTCATCAAGCAGTACTGCGCCGAGATCGGCGTGACGCTGGAGAGCCTTGAGTACGATATGGCGGAATTCCGCAAGGTCCGCACCGAGACCACCGGCGAGGTCTATGACATCGAGCTGCTCGGCGCGACCAGCGCGGACGACACCGTTTACGTCTCCGTCAAGGAGATCGACGACCGCGCCTATGCCAACGGCCTCGGCCGCATCTTCGTCAAGGACGAGGAGCTCCAGAAGCTCTATGAGGACGCCGGCAACGCCGCGACCACGAGCCCGGAGATCATCCAGAGCCTGCTCGACCGTCTGGAGGAGCAGTGCTATATGTACGGTCTCTACTACTGCCCGAAGATGATCTTCGGCCGCGACTGCATCAAATCCGCGACCGTCATCCCCTTCGACGATGCGATCTATCCCTCCTTTGTCGTGAGCAAATAAGCAGATCCCTTCTTTCCCATCCGCTCCCCGCGGTCCGACCCGCCGCGGGGAGCACCCCAGCCCACTTTTTTCCGAAGCACTGGAGGAACCTATAAAAATGATCCGCTATATTCTGAAGCGGCTGCTGCAGATCATCCCCGTGCTGCTCTGCGTCGCCGCCGCGATCTTCACGATCATGTATTTCGCGCCGGGCGACCCGGTGTATATCATTCTGGGAGAGAACATCACGCCGGAGAGCTACGCGGCAAAGGCGGCGGAGCTCGGGCTGGATAAGCCGTTTTTCGAGCAGCTGCTGATCTTTCTCAAGAACATCTTCCTGCGGCTGGATTTCGGCACGAGCTACATCCTCAAGACCGACATCCGCACGGAGCTGCTCGCCCGCCTGCCGCGGACGGCGACCATCGCCGTCGTCTGCTGCCTGCTTCAGGTGCTCATCGCGATCCCGCTGGGCATCACGGCGGCGACCCACCAGAACGGCGTTGTGGATAAATTCTGCATTCTGCTCGCGATGATCGGCATCTCCGTCCCCGGCTTCTGGCTCGGCATGATGCTGATGCTCGTGTTTGCGCTGAATCTGCGGCTGCTGCCCTCAAGCGGCATCGAGCACTGGTATTCCTACATCCTGCCCTGCGTGGCGAACGCCCTGATGGGTGTCGGCGGCATGACGCGCATGACACGCTCGCAGATGCTGGAGGTCATCCACTCCGACTATGTTGTCACCGCCCGCGCCAAGGGCATCCCGGAGCGCCGCATCCTTTACAGCCACGCGCTGCCCAATGCGCTCATCCCCATCGTCACCTTCATCGGCACCCACTTCGGCCGCGCCCTCGGCGGCACCGTCGTCATCGAAACGGTGTTCGCCATCCCCGGCATCGGCTATTACATCATTCAGGCGGTCGGCAACCGCGACTATCCCATCATCCGCGGCGGCGTGACGCTGCTGGCGCTGCTGTTCTGCCTGATCGTGCTGCTCGTCGACGTGCTCTACGCCTTCATCGACCCGCGCATCAAGGCGCAGTACGAGTCCGGCGGGCGGCGCAGAAAGCCCGCGAAAGCGAAGAAAAAGGAGGCTGCCGCAAATGCCTGAGAAAACGCAGTGCCCGCTCCCTGCCGCCGGCGTCGTTTCCGACGCGGAATCCGGTCTGCTGCGCGAGCGCACGTGGCGCGACACGACCTTTTTCATCGTCCTGCGCCAGTTTTCCCGCAACCGCACCGCGCTGGTCGGGCTCATCCTGATCCTGACGCTCGTGCTGCTGGGGCTGCTCGCCCCGCTCGTCGCACCTTACCACTACGCGACCATCGACCCCATCAACGCCAATAAGGGTCCCTCCGCCGCCCACTGGTTCGGCACGGACGCCTACGGCAGATCATTAAAAGAACATGGCTATCGGGATCCGGTATTTGTGGGCAAGGGGAGTTTCGCGAAGGTTTACCGCGTCCGGGACGAAAAAAGGGACTTTCAGGCATGTAAGATATCGAAAGTTACAGAA
>CALJDB010000113.1 GCA_938023775.1 uncultured Clostridia bacterium | reverse complement strand
CCTGATGGAGTCGCCGCTGAAGGCGCTCATCTTCCTCGTGTTCATCATCCTGCTCCAGCAGTTCGATGGCAACATTCTGGGGCCGAAAATCCTCGGCAACAAGGTCGGCATCAACGGCTTCTGGGTCATGTTCTCCATCATCTTCGGCGCGGGGCTCTTCGGCTTCGCGGGCATGCTGCTCGGCGTCCCGGTGTTCGTCGTGATCTATACTTTCTTCAAGAATCTCGTGAACAAAAAGCTCTGCCGCAGCGGTCTGCCGACGGATTCCGCCGAATACCGCGAGCTGGACTATTTCGACCCCAAGACCGGTGCGCGTGTCGAAAAATCCGAGCGTCCAAAGCCGCAGAAAAAGCCCTTTGCATGGCCGTGGAAAAAGAAAACGCCCCCCGCGGAGGCACCGAAAGAGGACGCTCCGCAGGAGGAAGAGGAAAAATAAACAGCAAGACCGCCCGGCGAGCCGGGCGGTCTTTTCGTTTTTATCGGATCGAGCTTCTGAGAGACGCCCGTGCGTCGCGCAGGGCGTCGCAGAGGGCGTCGACCTCCTCTGCGGTCGTGAAGCGGGAGAAGCTGACGCGCAGCGCGCCGTCGATGACCTTGGCGGGGAGGCGAAGCTCCTCCAGAACGTAGCTGCGCCCGCCCTTTTTGCAGGCGGAGCTTTTCGAGACAAAAATATCCCGCGCTTCGAGGAAATTCATCAGCACCTCGCTGCGCCAGCCGGGGAGGGAGAGGCTCAAAATCTGCGGCGCGCCGCCGCCAAGGATGAGCAGCCCTTCGTTTTCCGCCGTGAGCCTGTCGACGGCGTGCTGCCGCAGCGCGGCAAGGCGCTCGGAATAAGCGGGGAAGTCCCGCCGCGCGGCTTCGCAGGCAGCGCCGAAGGCGGCGATGAGCGGGAGAGACTCCGTGCCCGCCCGCCTGCCGCTTTCCTGCCCGCCGCCGAGGAGGAAGGGCGGGAGATTCAGCCCCTTGCGGATATAAAGCGCGCCGACGCCCTTCGGGGCGTGGACCTTGTGGCCGGAGATGCTGATCATATCCGCGCCGAGCGTTTTCGCCGAAAACGGCACCTTCAGAAAGCCCTGCACCGCGTCGCAGTGGAGCAGCGTGTGCGGATTTTCCGCGCGCACCGCCTTCGCGATCGCGGCGAAGTCCGTGACCGCGCCGGTCTCGTTCTGGACGAGCATCAGCGTGATGAGCGCGGTGTCCGGACGCAGCGCGGCGAGGACGTCCTCCGCCGCGACGGAGCCGTCCGCGCGCGGGGCGAGCCGCGTGACCTCCCAGCCGTTTTTTTCGAGCTCGTCCAGACTTTTCAGCACGGCGGAGTGCTCTACGGCGGAGCTTATCACATGCCGTCCGTGCCGCGCGTTATACTCCGCACCGCGGCGGATCGCCCAGTTGTCGCTTTCGCTGCCGCAGGAGGTGAAATAAAGCTCCTCCGGCGCACAGCCGAGCGCGCGGCTGACCTGACTGCGGGCGGCGTCCAGCATTTTCTTCGCCTCGCGCCCCATCCGGTGGGTGGAGCTGGGGTTGCCGAAGACCTCCGTCATCGCGCCGAGCGCCGCCTCCGCCGCCTCCGGGCACACCCGCGTCGTCGCGGCGTTATCAAGATAGATTGACATTCCGTTCACTTCCGAATACAATAGGATAACGTGAAAATTCTACACCAAATCTTCCGATGAGACAAGGACATTTTTACCATGAAGTACGTTTTTGCAACGCTGGGCTGCAAGGTCAACCAGTTTGAGACGCAGGCGATGGAGGCGATTCTGCTCTCCCACGGCCACACGCCGACCGACGCGGGCGACGCCGACGCCGTGATCGTCAACACCTGCGCCGTTACGGCGGAGAGCGGGCGCAAGTCGCGCCAGACCGTGCGGCGGCTGCTCTCCGAAAACCCCGGCGCGGTCGCCGCCGTCTGCGGCTGCTTCTCCCAGATCGAGCCGGAGGAGACCGCCGCGCTCGGCGCGGACGTCGTTTTCGGCAGCGGCGACCGCGTGAAGTTTGTCGCCGCGGTGGAGACCGCCGTCGCGGAGCGGCGCGGGGAGCAGAGCGTGGACGATCCCTTCCGGCGGCTCACGATCGAGCATCTCGCCGCCGGCGCGCTGGAGGGCAGAGCCCGCGCATACCTCAAGATCGAGGACGGCTGCGACAATTTCTGCACCTACTGCGTCATCCCTTACGCCCGCGGCAGGGTGCGCAGCCTGCCGCTCGCCGATGTCGCCGCGGAGAGCGCCCGGCTCGCCGCCGAGGGCTTCCGCGAGATCATCGTCACCGGCATTGAAATTTCCTCCTACGGCAAGGACTTCCGCGACGGCACGACGCTTGCCGACGCCGTAAGCGCCGCGGCGGAGAGCGCGGCGGACGCGCGCGTTCGCCTCGGCAGTCTGGAGCCAACGGTCGTGACGGAGGCGTTCTGCCGCCGTCTCGCCGCGCAGGGCAATGTCTGCCCCCACTTCCATCTCAGCCTGCAAAGCGGCTGCGACCGCACGCTCGCGGCGATGCACCGGAAGTATGACACCGCCGGCTTCCGCCGCGCGGCGGCGCTGCTGCGGGAGACCTTCCCCGGCTGCGCGCTGACGGCGGACCTTATCGCGGGCTTCCCCGGCGAGACGGAGGATGACCACGCCGCAACGCTTGGATTCATCCGGGAGATCGGCTTTGCGGAGATGCACATTTTCCCCTATTCCGTCCGCCCCGGCACGAAGGCGGCCGCCATGCCGGACCAACTGACCCACGCCGTCAAGCAGCGCCGCGCCCGCGAGGCGCAGCGCATCGCAGACGAGATGCAGCTTATGTATCTGGATGCGCAGATCGGGAAAACGCTCTCTGTCCTGCTGGAGACCGCCGGAGACGGCGCATGGCAGGGCCACAGCGAAAACTACTGCGAGGTCCGCGTCCCGGACGCGGGCGAAAACTGGCACGGCGTTATGAAAAACGTCAAAATCTTGGCAAGGGAGGGGAAAAAACTTAGCGGAATTGTCGTTTGACAATTTCCTTGCTACGGTAGTACAATAGCACATAAATTCGCTAAAGTAAAATAGGCGGATAATACTATAATAAAAATGGAGGAAAGGTCGCTATGTCAAGAGAGACGACATACAATTTTGCCGCAGGTCCGTCGGCGCTGCCCACGGAAGTTTTGCAGACAGCAGCCTCTGAGCTGCTAGAGTTTCGATCCTGTGGAATGAGCGTGATGGAGATGAGCCACCGATCTTCCGTTTATCAGGAGATTTTCACGGAGACGAAGGAGAATCTCAAAAAAGCGCTGAACGTTCCGGACACCCACGAGGTGCTTTTCCTGCAGGGCGGTGCGTCGATGCAGTTTTCCATGGTGCCGCTGAACCTGATGGGGGAGGGCGGCAGCGCCGATTACGCCGTCACCGGCAATTTCGCAAAGATCGCCGCGAAGGAAGCGGCGAAATACGGCAAGGTCAACATCGCGGCGGACACGTCCGAGAGCAACCACACCCGCATCCCGGCGCAGAGCGAGCTGAAGCTCAGCCCGGACGCGAAGTATTTCTATTACTGCGCCAACAACACGATCTACGGCACGGAGTGGCACTATGTGCCGGACGCCGGGGATAAGCCGCTCGTGGCGGACATGTCCTCCGACATCCTGACCCAGCCGCTCGATATCTCCAAATTCGGCATCATCTTCGCCGGCGCGCAGAAGAACATGGCGCCCGCGGGCGTCACCGCCGTCATCATCCGGCGCTCTCTCGCCGGAAACGAGCTGCCGATCACGCCGCTGATGCTGAGCTACAAGACCATGATCGACAAGGACTCGATGTATAACACGCCCCCGTGCTACAATATCTATATGCTGGGGCTCGTGCTCAAGTGGCTGGAAAAGCAGGGCGGCGTCGAGGCAATGGCGCGCCTTCGCGTGGAAAAGAGCGGGCTCATTTATGATTATCTCGACGAGTCGAAGCTCTTCCGCGGCTGCGCCGAGCCGGACGCCCGCAGCTATATGAACGTCACGTTCACGACCGGCGACAAGGACACGGACGCCGACTTCTGCAAGGCGGCGACGGCGGCGGGCTTCCTCAACGTGAAGGGCCACCGCTCCGTCGGCGGCATGCGCGCCTCCGTCTATAACGCCCAGCCCATGGCGGCGGTAAAGGCGCTCGTCGCGTTTATGAAGGACTATGAGGTAAAAAACCGTGTTTGAGATCAAAACCATGAACAATATCGCGCAGCAGGGGCTCGATGAGCTCGCTGCGCAGGGGCTTGCAGTGAATGTGGAGGCGGAGAACCCGGACGGGCTGCTCATCCGCAGCGCGAAGCTCCATGACGCCGTTTTCGGCGACAGGCTTCTCGCCATCGCCCGCGCCGGTGTTGGCACGGACAACGTCCCTGTCGCGCGCTGCACGGAGCAGGGCATCGCTGTCTTTAACACCGCGGGCGCGAACGCGCAGGCGGTCAAGGAGCTCGCGCTCTGCGCGCTGCTGCTTGCCTCGCGCGACGTTGTCGGCGGCATCGAGTGGGCGCGCTCCCTCGCCGGCAGCGGCAGCGTCGCCGCGCAGGTCGAAAAGGGGAAGTCCGCCTTCGTCGGTCCGGAGCTCGGCGGCAAAACCCTCGGCGTCATCGGGCTCGGCGCGATCGGCTCCCTCGTCGCGAACGCCGCCGCCGCGCTCGGCATGACCGTTTACGGCTATGACCCCTATCTCTCCGTCGACGCCGCATGGCGCCTCAGCAGCGAGGTTCGCCGCGCCGACGATCTGGACAGCATCTTCAAAAAGAGCGACTATATCATGATCCAAGTCCACTGCAACGACTCCACCCGCGGGATGCTGGGTGCCGACGCCTTCGCCAAAATGCGCGACGGCGTGCGCATCATCAACCTCGCCCGCGGCGAGCTTGTGGACGACGAGGCAATGCTCGCCGCACTCGAAAACGGCCGCGTCGCGCGCTATGTCACGGATTTCCCGAACGACCGCATCGTGACCGCCAAGGGCGTCGTCGCCATGCCCCATCTCGGCGCGTCCACGCCGGAGAGCGAGGAAAAGTGCGCCGTCATGGCGGCGCAGGAGCTCGCGGATTACCTCTATAACGGCAACACGAAAAACTCCGTCAACCTTCCGGACGTCCGTCTGGAGCGCCAAGGCGTCTGCCGCCTCTGCGTCATCCACAAAAACCAGCCGAGAATGCTCAACCGCATCCTCGACCTCATCGGTGCGGAGAACATCAACGTCGAGCACATGATCAACAAACCCCGCGGCGAGATCGCCTACACCATCATCGACGCCGGCAGCGACATCAGCAAAGCCATCGAGCAGAAAATCAACGAAATGGAAGC
>CALJDB010000112.1 GCA_938023775.1 uncultured Clostridia bacterium | reverse complement strand
GGCCTTGCGCTGCTCTGCGCCATTATCGTGCTCTGCCTGCTCTCCCCGGTCATTATGAAATATGACTACGCCGCCGTCGACATGCGCAACCGCTTCGCGACACCGAGCGGCGAGCACTGGTTCGGCTGCGACGAGCTCGGACGCGACATCATGTCCCGCATCTTTTACGGCGCGCGCTACATGCTCTCCATCGGCGTCGGCGCGGTGCTCATCGCCTCCATCTCCGGCATTTTCATCGGCGCCATCGCCGGTTACTTCGGCGGAACGCTCGACGCCGTGCTGATGCGCGTGCTGGACGTGCTCCAGTCCTTCCCCGGCCTCGTGAGCGCCATCGCCGTCGCCACCGTGCTTGGCACCGGCCTCGGCAACAGCATCCTCTCCATCGGCATCTCATTCATGCCGCCCTTCGCGCGGCTCATGCGCGCCAACATCCTCCAGATCCGCGGCAGCGAATATATCGAGGCGGCGACCATCATGCGCTGCTCCACGGGCCGCATCATCATGCGCCACCTTGTGCCGAACGCCATCTCCCCGATCATCGTGCAGATCTCCATGTCCATCGCGCAGGCGGCGCTGACCGCCTCCACGCTGAGCTTCCTCGGTCTCGGCGTCAAGGAGCCGACCCCGGAGTGGGGCAGCATGTTTTTCCGCGGAAAGCCTGCCTCCGGCGCGCCGGGCGAGGGGCTCCGCGTCGCCGCCGTCGGCGCGGTCTGCGGGGCGCTGAACGGGCTGCTGATCGCCGTGCTCGGCGTCCCCGCCTTTCTCGCGACGCTCGCGAGCAACTTTATCTTCAGCGGCATCGCGCGCACGCTCATCACAAGCGGGATCTCGTTTTCCTTCAAAAACTTCCTCTCGCGCGCGATGGACTGGAGCGTGCTCGGCGTCCATCTCGACGCCATCATCGCGCTCGCCTGCCTTGCGCTCGCGTGGTTTCTGACAGACCGGACCTGCTGGGGGCGCTACGTCCTCGCCGTGGGGCGGGACAGCCGCGCTGCGGCGGCGTCGGGCGTGCATGTGCGCCGCGTGAAGTGGAGCTGTTACTTCGTGAGCGGGCTGTTCTGCGCTGTCGGAGGCATCGTGCTCTCCGGCAACGAGGGCATCGCCATCGCCGCGGCGGACGTGAAGCTCACGCTGAGCAGCCTTGCCGCCATCGCGCTGACCCAGATGCGGCTTTTCCGCGTGCCGGACCGCCCCGTGCGCGTGCGCGTGGCGCGGCTCGCCGTCGCCGTGCTGCTGCTGGAGCTCTGGACCGCGTGGCTCGAACAGGTCTCGTCGTGGATCTATATGCGCCAGATGCGCTGTTCCCTCGTGCTCCTCGCCGCGGCGGCGCTGGGCGCGGGGCGCTCGGAGCGCTTTTTTGGAAAAAAGGAGAGACGTAACACCGATGGAGGAGAGAAAAAAACTGCTGATCGCGGACGATGAGGCGCTCGTCTGCGCTCTGCTGCGCCATATCATCCGCTTCGACGACTTGAACCTCGCGCTCGCGGGCGAGGTCCATGACGGCACGGCGCTGCTGCGCGCCATCGAGACGGAGAAGCCCGACATCGTGGTGACGGACATCTCCATGCCCGGCATGGACGCGCTGGAGGTCATCCGTCGCACGCGCGAGCTTGGGCTCGCCACCGCCTTTATACTTGTCAGCGGTCACCGCGAGTTTGAATACGCTTACGGCGCGCTGAAATACGGCGTGGAGGACTATCTGCTCAAGCCTGTCGACGAGCAGGAGCTGGACCGCACGCTGCAAAAGGCGCTCCGCCGTCTGCGCGGCGGGGAGGAGCCTGCGGCGAAGGCGGAGGAGACGCCGCAGCTGTCGAAAACCGTGCGCCTCGCCTGCGCCTATGTGCGCGAGAGCTACGCCGGAACGGTCACGCTGGAGTCCGCCGCGGCGGCGGTGCATCTGAACGCGGCTTATTTTTCCAAGCTCTTCAAGCGCGAAACGGGAAAAAACTTCTCCGAATACGTCGCGGAGGTGCGCATGGAAAAGGCAAAGGAGCTGCTGAGCCGCGGGCGGATGAACATCAGCGAGGTCGCCTTCGCCGTCGGCTTTTCGGATGTGCAGTATTTTTCCAAGACCTTCCAGCGCTGCACCGGTATGCGCCCCTCGGAATACCGCGAGCGCTTCGGCTGATGGCGAAAGCCCCTTGCAAAGCGCCCCGCGCTTCTGGTATAATGGGAAAAACGCGCAAAAAGGAGGGGCGGAGCCTTGTCGAAGCTGACGAAGCAGGCGATTTATGCCTCGTTTCTGAAATTTCTGGAGCAGAAGCCGCTGGACCAGATCACGGTGAAGGACATCGTAGACGACTGCGGCATCAACCGAAAGACGTTTTATTACTATTTTCAGGATATCTACGCCCTGACGGAAGAGATCTTCCGCTCCGAGTTCGACCGCATCCGCCGCGAGTACCCGCCCGCGGGACAGGACTGGCAGGAGATCTTCCGCGAGCTCTCGGACTATCTCTACAAAAACCGCCGCATCGCCCTGCATGTGTTCCGCTCCGTCGGCTATGAGGAGATGTGCGGTGTGTTTTTCAAAATCTGCATGGAGTATATGACGGACTATCTGCGCCGCATTTCCGCGGGGATGGCGGTCCGCGAGGACGACCTCGACCTGCTCGCGCGCTACACCTCGCTCGGTCTCAGCGGTCTGCTTACCCGCTGGATGGCGGACGGGATGCAGGCGGTGCCGCATGAGCGCATGGACCGCCTCGCCGCACTGATGGACGGCACGGTCGAGCTCGCGCTGCGCAACGCGGAGAAGCTGAACTGAACACCCGGACCGCGGTCAATTTGTAACACACTGTGGAAATTGACCGTGGTTTTTTCATGCCACGGCGTGTTAAACTAAGATGTAATTGAGAGAAAAGAGGGACGAGAGGCTTATGTTTTTCTTCGCAAATCCGATCCTGATCGCGGCGGCGGTCATCCCCGCGATCGTGCTGCTGGCGTATGTCTACCGCGCCGACCGGCTGGAGCCGGAGCCGCCGGGACTGCTCTGGAGCCTTGTGTGGCAGGGCATCATCGCAACGGCGCTCGCCGTGTTCACGGAGCGGCTCGGTATGACGCTGCTGGACCGCTGGTGTCCGGCGGGCAGCGCGCTTTATAACGTGCTGCTCTATTTCGTCGTGGTCGCCGTGAGCGAGGAGGCCTTCAAATACCTGCTCCTGCGGCGGCGGACGTGGAACTCCCCGGCGTTCAACTGCCAGTTCGACGGCGTGGTTTACGCCGTGTTCGTCTCGCTGGGCTTTGCGCTCTGGGAGAACATCGACTATGTGGTGATGTACGGCTTCGGTACGGCGCTGCTGCGCGCGGTGACGGCGGTGCCGGGGCATGCCTGCTTCGGCGTATTTATGGGCACGTTTTACGGGCTCGCCCGCCGCTATGAAAACTACGGCGAGCCGGGGCGCAGCCGCCTTTTCCGCTGGCTCGCCGTGATCGTCCCCGCCTTGCTCCACGGCGGCTATGACTTCATCGCCTCCACGGAGAGCGGCGACGGGACTTGGATCTTTGCCGGCTTCGTCATCGCGCTCTTTGCCGCGGCGTTCCTGCTCATCCGCCGCCTGAGCCGCCGCGACCGCTATATCGACTGAACAGGAGGGGGTCGGATGAACGTTTTTCTGAAGCTCGCGTATCTCTTTTTCATCGGCTCCACGCTCGGCTGGGTCGCGGAGGTCATCTTCCGCCGCTTTTTCTCCAGCGCGAACCCGGAGCGCAAGTGGATCAACCCCGGCTTCTGCGTCGGGCCCTACGTCCCGCTTTACGGCATGGGGCTCTGCATCCTCTATCTGCTCGCCTCGGCGGACGGGGCGAAGATATTTTCCGGCACGGGCGGGAAAATACTGCTCATCGTCTGCATGGCGCTCTGCATGACGGCGATCGAGTATATTGCAGGCATTGCGAGCTGGAAGGTGACCCACGTCCGGCTCTGGGACTATAGCCGCGAGTGGGGCAACATTCAGGGACTCATCTGCCCGAAATTCTCCCTCGTCTGGGCGGCGGCGAGCGCGGCTTACTATTTCGGCGTGCACCCCTACATACTCGGCGCGCTGCACTGGCTTTCGGAAAATCTTGCGTTTTCCTTCGTCATCGGCTTTTTCTTCGGCGTGTTCTGCATTGACGTCGTCTACTCCGCCAAACTGCTCGTGAAGCTGCGCGCCTTCGCCGAGGAGCATCAGATCGACATCAAGCTCGAAGCCCTGCGCGAGCAGATCCGCCGCAGCCGCGCCGCCCATCACGAAAAGCCCCGCTTCCTCTTCTCCTTCCGCAGCGCGAGACCCCTCGCCGACCATCTTCGCGAAAGCCGCGAGGCATGGATCGAGCGGAGACGGGAACGGAAATAAGCGCGAAAAAAGTCATCGCCCCGCCGCAGTGCGCCTGAGGACCGTCTGCGCGGGGGAATAACGGAACGCATGGAAAGTGCGCCCTGCCGTTCGGCAGGGCGCACTTTGTGCATGGAGCGGATTTGTTTTTTACTCGAAGTTTCCGGCGAACACCTTGGCGATCGGGGAGTCGGCGGAGACGACGAGGGTTTTGTTTCCGCCGGCGAGGGCGGTTTCCGCCATGTCGAGCGCGCGGAGGAACTCATAGAAGTCCGCCTCCTCCGGCGTGTCGTAGGCGGCGGAGAGGATGCGCATATACTCCGCCTCGCCCTCGGCGCGGAGCTGCTCGGCGCGCGCCTTGGCCTCGGAGAGCGTGATCTCAACGCTCTTATCCGCCTCATTGCGGATCTGCTTGGCCTGCGCGTCGCCGGCGGCGACATAGCTCGCGGCGATGTTCTCGCGCTCGGAGATCATGCGCTCGTAGACGGCGGACTTGTTCTCGTCCGGCAGGTCGATGCGCTTGGTCTCGATGGCGAAGACCGTGATGCCGTATTCGCTGAACTTGTCGCCGACGTTTTCCATGATCTTCGCGGCGAGCTCGCCGTCGCGCCCGGATATGACCGCCTCCTGCTTCATGGAGCTTATCACGGTCTTGAGGCTGTTGTAGACGACGGTGTCGATGCGGTACTCGGCGTTCGCGATGCTGCCGGAGAGCGTCTGGATGAACCGCAGCGGGTCGGAAATCTCCCAGAGCACGAAGCTGTCCGCCACCATGGACTTTTTGTCCGCGGTGATAACGTCGCTGACGGCGAGGTCATAGAGCATCTCGGTCTGCGGCAGGGTGCTGACGGTCTGGATGAACGGCAGCTTCACGCTCAGACCCGGCGTGTCGACAATGCGCACGACCTTGCCGAACTGGCGCACGATGCTGTATTCATTCTGCTGCGTGGTGAAAAAGCAGCCGCCCATTATGCACACGACGAGCAGCACAGCCACTGCGCCGAGCGTTATTTTCATGCCCTTTTTCATCACTTCTCACCTCCCACGTTCACATCGGCAAACTTCTCCAGCGGCAGTGCGGTCTGCACGCCGGTGCTCTCGTCGAGGATATAGAGCTTCATATCCGGCAGTATCTCCTCCATCGCCTCGTAGAAAAGGCGCTGCTTTGTGATGAGCGGGTACTTCTCATACTCGGCGAAGAGCTGGGTGAAGCGCTCCGCCTGACCGTTCGCCTCGTTTATCTTGCTCTGCTTATACGCCTCCGCCTGCTTGATTATCTCGTCCGCGTCCGCCTTCGCCGCGGGGATGACCTCGTTGGCGTACTTCTTTGCGTTGTTGACGGCGGTGTCGGCGGACTGCTTGGCGGTCTCGACGGCGGTGAACGCCTGCTGAACCTCCGCCGTGGGCGGCTCGGCGTCCTGAATGGTGATGTTCGTGAGCTGCAAGCCGAGATCCTCGCGCTCTAACCGATCCGACACCTTTTCGCGGATCTCCGCCTGAATTTCGCTCTTGCCGGTCGTGATGACGCTGTCAACGTTATAGAGCCCGATGGTGTCGCGGATATAGCTCTGGCAGAGCATCTTGAGTATTTCCACGGGGTCCTCGGAGTTATAGAGGAAC
>CALJDB010000111.1 GCA_938023775.1 uncultured Clostridia bacterium | reverse complement strand
TCAAGGCTTTGCCGGTTTTTCTCCAATTTTTTCCGACGCCGCAAACCGTAGTTTCCGGAAAACCGGGCATGGCTTGTCCGGTTTCCATAATATTGTCATTTTCTGTTTTTGCAGCCAAAGCGCCGCCGGTCGGAAAAGCCGCGCTTGCCCGCCCTTTGAAAAAAAAGAGACCGCCGTGAGGCGGTCTCTTTTGATTCCCTCAGTATTTTCCGAAATATCCGCTGTCTCTCATGGAAACAAAATCGCCGCCGCAGACGATGATGTGGTCGGCAAGCTCCACGCCGATAAGGGCAAGCGCCTGAAAAAGCCGCTCTGTGGTGCTGATGTCGCTCTGGGAGGGCAGCGCGGTGCCGGAGAGGTGGTTGTGGGCGAGGATGACGCGCGCGGCGCGGTCCCGCAGCGCGAGGTCCACCACGTCGCGCACGGCGAGCTCCACGCGGTTGATGCTGCCGCTTCCGAGCTCGCGGCAGTGGCGGACGCGCGAGGCGCTGTCCATCGAGACGAGGAACGCAGTCTCCTCCGCACAGTAGGTAAAGAGCGGGCAGAGAAAGTCGCCCGCGGCGTCGCTGCTGAGCAGCTGCCTGCCCTCGCCGCGCTCGGCGCACAGATAGCGCCGGTTCATCGCCGCCACGAGCGTAATGAGCCCCGCCGCCGTCTCTCCGACGCCGGGCACGGCGGCAAGGTCGGCGGCGTCCGCCTCCAGCACGGCGCGGAAGGAGCCGAAATGGGCGAGCAGCGCGTGGGCAAGCTCGTTCGTGTCGCGCCGCGGGATCGCGTAGAAAAGCAGCAGCTCCAGCGCCTCGACGTCCGTGAAGCTGCCGAGCCCGTGGTCGCGGAATTTTCGTTTCAGCCGGTCGCGATGACCCTCGTGGACATTCGGCACGGACCGCGCCCTCCTTTCCGTTTTAGTCTCTTGCTCCGACCTCGCTGAGCTCCATGCTCGCGTAGGCGTTCAGGTCGCTTCCGGCGGTGTTTCCGGCGAGGAACTCATAGTAGCCCTGCGCGCCGATCATGGCGGCATTGTCGCCGCAGAGACGCAGCGGCGGGACGTAAAGCTCCACGCCCGCGCCCTTCGCCGCGCGCTCTAAATCGGCGCGGATGCGGCTGTTCGCCGCAACGCCGCCGGCGGCGACGAGCTTGCCGTAGCCCCGCTCACGCACCGCGTCGATGGCGCGCGGGACGAGCGACTCGCTCACCGCGCGCTGGAACGAGGCGCAGAGCGAGGCGCGGTCGAGCGCCTCCCCCGTCTGCTCCGCGTGGTGGACAAGGTTGATGACCGCGGTCTTCAGCCCGGAAAAGCTCATATCGTAGGGGTGCCCCTCCACGCGCGCGACGGGCAGCGCGTAGCGCCGGTCGTCGCCGGTTTTGGCGAGGTCGTCCACGGGCTTTCCGCCGGGGTAGCCGAGACCGAGCACGCGCGCGGTCTTGTCGAAGCATTCGCCGGCGGCGTCGTCGCGCGTCGCGCCCATAATGCGCATGTCCGTGTAGTCCCGCACGTCCACGATGATGGTGTTGCCGCCGGAGATGGCAAGGCAGACGAAGGGCGGGGTCAGCTCCGGGTAAGCGAGGTAATTCGCCGCCATGTGACCCCGGATATGGTGGACCGGGATGAGCGGCACGCCGAGGGCGCTCGCCGCGCTTTTCGCGAAGTTGACGCCCACAAGCACCGCGCCGATGAGCCCCGGCGCGAAGCTGACCGCAACGGCGTCGATGTCCTGCCGGGTGATCCCGGCGGCGGCGAGGGCGCGGTCGGCGAGCTGGTAGATGACCTCCACATGGCTGCGCGAGGCGATCTCCGGCACGACGCCGCCGTAAACGGCGTGCAGCCCGGCCTGGGAGAAGATCTGGTCTGTCAGAATCTCCCGTCCGTCGCGCACGAGGGCGACGGCGGTCTCGTCGCAGGTGGATTCCACGGATAAAATGATCATTGTTCTTCCTCCTCGTCCTCCGGGGTCCGGACCCAGTCCCGGAGGGGATAGACCGCCTCCCCCGCGCGGAGCGGGATCTGCACGGCGGCGTCATAGACCGCCTTCGGCAGGCTCAGGCGGTAAAACTCGCGGTGCTCCGCGGCGAGCGCCGCCGGGTCCACGGCACGGGCAGACCACGCGAGCGTTTTGTAATGCACGCCGAAGGTGGCGGTATCGTAGTCCACGGTCCGCGCGCCGAGGCGGGCATAAAACGCGAGACGGCGGCGGATGAGCCTGTCGCGCGCGGCGTTGCCGGTCACGGGCGCCTCCGCCTCGCCGAAGCAGACCTTCTCTGGCGGCATAGCGGCGAGCACGGCGGTGAAGAGCTTCGCGCCGAGTCCCGCGCTGCGTTTTTCCGGCTCCACGCAGAGATAGTCCAGCAGAACATAGTCCCCGCGCTTCCAGAAGGTGAAAAAGGCGCTGAGCGCGCCGTCGTGCTCCATTCCGTAAAAGTAATATTCCCCGCTTCTGACAAGGCGCTCGATCGCGCCGAGGGGCCGGAGCTCCGCGCGGGGGAACGAGGCGCGGAACACGGTCTCATAGGCGTCCCGCCGCTCCTGCTTCGTGAGCAGGCGGACCGCCGGGTCGTTGATATGCATGGTGATCGTTTTAACTCTCCGTCAAGTCGAGGGTCATCAGTATGGCGTCCTCGACCGGCTTTTCATAGTAATTTTTCCGCCGCCCCACGGCGCGGAAGCCGTGCTTTTCGTAAAGGGCGCGCGCGGCGGCGTTGCTCTCGCGCACCTCCAGCGTCAGGAAGCTAAGTCGTTTTTCCCGCCCGCGCGCAATGAGCGCCGAGATGAGCGCGTCGCCCGCTCCGCGGCGGCGGTAATCGGGGTGGACGGCGACATTGGAGATATAGCCCTCGTCGAGGACGTACATCAGCCCGACATAGCCGGCGATGACGCCGCCTGTCTCCGCCGTCAGAAAAATGTGGCTCTCCGGCTGGAGCTGGATGCGGAGCATCATCTCCGTCCATGGCATGGAAAAGCTCTGCTGTTCGATGCGCTGGATCTGGGGCAGCAGCTCCTCCCGCGCGTCCGCAATGTGAAATTCCACGGTTTTCAGTCCTCGTCCTCTCCGCGGAGATCTTCGAGCAGATACTCCGTCTCTTTTCTGAGCCGCCGCATCGCCGCGCCCCAGCCGAAGCGGGTCTTCGGCGGCAGCAGGTCCGTTTCCGCGAGGCAGCACAGCCGCTCCTCCGTCTCCGGAAAGCGCTCGGCGAGCTCGTCCGCCTGAAGCGCCGTCATGCAGACAAGCACGTCCGCCGACGCCGCCGCGGACGCGGTGAGCGCCCGCGGCGCGTGGTCGGAAAAGTCCGCGCCGAGGTTTTTTGCCGCGCGCAGCGCGTCGGCATTCAGGCTCCCCGCCGCGTCCATCCCGGCGCTCTCCGCGCGCTTTTCCGTCCCGGTCTCCCGGCAAAGCGCGTTGAAAAACGCCGCGGCGGCGGGCGCGAGCGCGCCGTCGTCCCCGTCCAGAAAGAGCACGCGGTCGCCCCGCAGGGGCGGGAGGTCGGCGAGCGCCTTCTGCGCCTCGTCCCAGTGCTCCAGCGTGCGGTCCCCGGCAAGGTTTTCGATGTGGTGCGTCAGCTCGTGGTGCAGCGTTTTTGTGAGCCGCTCGCGGAACTTTTCCGGCGGGATGTCGCCGTAAAGCGCGGCGATGGAGCCGTAAAAGATCTCGATATAGCGCCCCATCGCGTCGTGGTGATAAAGACCGAGAATACAGCCGCCGTCCTCGCCCCGGCGGGTCTCCGGGCTGAGGTTGACGCCGCCGTTCAGTTCGCGGAAAATGCCCTGCGGCAGCGCTTCGCAGGCTTCGTCGAGCATCGCGCCGGCTTCCTGAAACGTTACCATCTCAGTGCGCCTCCGCCCAGCTCTTACCCACGCCGGCGGACGCCGTCAGCGGAACGGAGAGCGCCGCGGCGGCAGCCATCTCCTCCGTCAGCAGCGCCTTGACGCGCTCGGCTTCCGCCTCCGGGCATTCGGCGATGAGCTCGTCGTGGACCTGCAATATGAGACGGCTTTCCAGCCCCTCCGCGCGCAGCCGCGCCGCGGCGCGGACCATGGCGAGCTTGATGATGTCCGCCGCCGTGCCCTGAATGGGCATGTTGAGCGCGACGCGCTCGCCGAAGGAGCGGACCGTGAAATTGCTGCTGCGCAGCTCCGGCAGCGCGCGGCGGCGGCCGTAGAGCGTCGCGACAAAGCCGTCCGCCTTCGCCTGCTCGACGATGCGCTTCTGGTATTCGCGCACGCCGTGGTATTTTTCGAGGTAAGCCTCCATATAAGCCTTCGCCTCCGCCGCCGAAACGCCGATGTCCTGCGCGAGCGACCATGCGGAGATGCCGTAGACGATGCCGAAGTTGACCGCCTTGGCGTGGCTGCGCATGGCGGGCGTCACCTGCTCCGGCGGAACGCCGAAGACCTGCGACGCCGTGACGGTGTGGATATCCTCTCCCGCGCGGAAGGCGGCGATCATGGTCTCGTCGCCGGAGATATGCGCCAGCAGGCGCAGCTCGATCTGGCTGTAGTCCGCGTCCACGAGCACCTTGCCCTCCGGGGCGACGAACATGCGGCGGATCTGGCCGCCGAACTCGCGCCGGACGGGGATGTTCTGCAAATTGGGCTCCGTGCTCGAAAGCCGTCCCGTCGCCGTGACGGTCATCTGGAAGCTCGTGCGGATGCGCCCGTCGGAGTCGATGACCTTCAGCAGTCCCTCCGCGTAAGTGCTCTTGAGCTTCGTCAGCATGCGGTATTCCAGCACGTCGTCCACGATGGCAGCCTTGCCGCGGAGCTTTTCCAGAACGTCGGCATTCGTGCTCCAGCCGGTCTTGGTCTTCTTACCGCCGGGGAGCATCAGCTTTTCAAAGAGCAGCGCGCCGAGCTGCTTCGGGGAGTTGATGTTGAACTCCTCCCCCGCCGCGTCCCAGATGCGCCGCTGAAGCGCGTCGATCGTGCCGGTCATGCTCTCGCCGAAGGCGCGCAGCGCGTCGCGGTCGACGAGGAAGCCCGCCTGCTCCATCTCCGCGAGCACGGGACAGAGCGGCAGCTCCGCGGAGCGGTAAAGCGCGTCCATGCCTTCTTCCGCCAGCTTCGGCTCCATCGCCTCGCGCAGACAGGCAAGCGCGGCGGCAAAGCTCGCCGCTTCGCCGCAGCGCGCGGCGGCGTCCGGCGCGCCGTCGCCCAAAAGCGACATCTGACCGTCCCCCTCCGGGGCGGCGCGGTAGGGCTGGAAGGCGCAGTATTTCACGCAGAGCGCGTCGATCTCATAGCTGCCCGCCGTCGCGTCCAGCAGGTAAGCGGCGAGCGCGGTGTCAAATTCCCAGCCGCCGAGCTCTCCGCCGAGGGAGAGCAGCCAGCGCTGGATGTCCTTGATATTGTGGCCCGTCTTCCGGACCGCGGGACCAAGCAGCGCGCAGGCTGCGGCGGCGAAGTCGCCGGCAAAATCGTCCCGGTCTAAAATGAGCGCCTCGCCGCCGGACTCCAGTGCGAGCAGCGTCCGCTCCGCGTTCAGCCAGACGTTGACCTCCCGCCCCGCGAGCGCGGCGGCAGCAGCCGCAGCGTCGGCGCCGTCCGTCAGGCGGCGGAGCGTGCATTCCCCGGAAAACTCTGCCGCGGGAAGGTCCTCCGCCGCGGGCTTGAGCCCCCATTTTTCGATAAATTTCGTGAAGCCGAGCTTCAAGAAAAGCCCGTATAGCTCCGGCTCGAAGCGGCTTTTGTCCCAGCGCGCGGCGTCGAGGTCCAGCTCCACGGGCGCGTCCGTCCGGATCGTTGCGAGGTCGAAGCTCTGCATCGCGCTCTCGCGCCCCTCCATCAGCTTGCGCTTCACGCCCGCCTTGACCTCCAGCGCGTCCGGGTCGGTGTAAATGCGCTCGACGCTGCCGTAAGTCTGGATGAGGCTCATCGCGGTCTTTTCGCCGATACCGGGAACGCCGGGGATATTGTCGCTCGCGTCGCCCATCAGCGCCTTGAGGTCGATCATGCGGATGGGGTCGAAGCCGTATTCCTCGCGGAAGCGCTCCGGCGTGTAGGCGATGGTCTCCGTCTGGCCCATCCGGGTCTTGACGTGGAGCACGCGCGTGCGCGGCGTGATGAGCTGGAAGGAGTCCTTGTCGCCCGTGACGATGACGGTCTCCGCGCCCTGCGCCTCGCTTTTCCGCGCAAGGGTGCCGAGCAGATCGTCCGCCTCCCAGCCCTCGCACTCCGCGCGCGGGACGCCCATCGCGTCCAGCGTCTCCTTCAAAATCGGCATCTGAACGGCGAGGTCCTCCGGCATCGGCTTGCGCTGCGCCTTGTAGCCCTCGAATTGCAGATGGCGGAAGGTCGGCGCGCGCAGATCGAAGGTGACGGTGAGTCCGTCGGGCTTTTCCTCGTCCAGCAGCCGCTGCAAAATGGTCAGAAAGCCGTAGACCGCGTTCGTCGGCGTTCCGTCCGGAGCGTTCAGCATCCGGATGCCGTAAAACGCGCGGTTTACAATGCTGTTTCCGTCGATGAGCATCAGTTTCATGCGCCGGTCTCCTTTCGTTCCGCCCTGCCGAGCGGTCGGTAAACGGTGAAATACATGGTGATATAGCATGCCGCGCCGCCGATGATGTCCGAGATCGGCTCAGACCAGAACACACCGTAAACGCCGAGGGCGGGGATGCGCGGCAGCAGGAAGATGAGCGGCGTTACGATAACGACCTTGCGCAGCACGGAGAAAATGATCGCCTGCTTCGCCCTGCCGAGCGCAACGAACACACACTGGCCCGCCACCTGAAACGACATTGGCAGGAAGGCGCAGAAATAAATGCGCATCGCCTTTTCGCAGATGGCGAGCAGCGCCGGGTCGTCGTTGAACACCATCGTGAGCTGCGCCGGGAAAAGCTGGGTAACAGCCGTGGCGAGCGCGGCGTAAGCGAACGCCGCCGCAGTCATGAAGCGGACGCCCTGCCGCACGCGGTCGGGCTTTCCCGCGCCGTAATTGAAGCCCAGCACCGGCTGCGCGCCGTTGCTGAGACCGTGGATGATCATAAAGAGCACCTCGCGCACGGAGTTCAAGACCGTCATCGCGCCGACGAAGAGGTCCCCGCCGAACGCGCGCAGCTCCACGTTGCAGGCGATCTGGACGACGCCGTTCGTGAACTGCATGACAAAGCCCGTGATACCGAGGGCGAGCATCTTGCCCAGCACACTCCAGCGCAGCCGCATGCAGCGCAGCCGGAGCTTTAAGATCGCCTTTTTCCCCAGCAGGAAGCAGAGCACCCACGCCGCGCTGCACGCCTGAGAGATGAACGTCGCCCAAGCCGCGCCGGCAATCCCCATGTCGAGCGCAAAGATAAAGATCGGGTCGAGCACGATGTTGATCACCGCGCCGACCGCCACGGTCAGCATGCCGGTCCCGGCAAAGCCCTGCGCGTTGATGAAGTAATTCATGCCGAGCGCGAGCATCACGAAGACAGTGCCGAGGACATAGATCCGCGCATACTCCGCGGCGTAGACGATCGTCGCGTCCGTCGCGCCGAAGAAGAACAGAATAGGGCGCAGGAAGGCGGAAAACGCCGCCGTGATGACCGCGCCGAGGATGAGCAGCAGCGCGAAGGCGTTGCCCATCAGCTCCTCCGCGCTTTCAAGGTCGCCGCGGCCGCGCGCGATGGAGCAGAGGGGTCCCCCGCCCGTGCCGCAGAGGGCGGCGAAGGCGCCGATCATGGACACGAGCGGCATCGTGAGCCCCAAGCCCGTCAGCGCGAGGGAGCCGACGCCCTCCATGTGTCCGATATACATGCGGTCGACGATGGAGTAGAGCACATTGATGAGCTGCGCGAGCATCATCGGCAGCCCCATACGCAAGATATTGCGCCACATCGCGTCCTTTGAAAAATCGTTTTTGACGACAGATGTCGCCATGCGTGTCTCCCCCCCTCCCTTTTTATATATGCCTCGCAGAGTTTGCCGCCGCAGCGGCAAATAGAGTTTGATCATTTTTCGGCGGGGCGTGTACCTGCCGAAAAATACCGCTCGGTCTGCAAACGTGCGCCCAAGGGGCGTGCGCTGCAGCAGACCGCAGCTTACTCAAACGGGAGCCCAGCGGAGCGGGTCCCGTTTGACTTTTTTTCTCCCTTGAGCTCCATGATCGCGTCGCGCAGGCTCGCGGCGATCTCGAATTCGAGGAGCTTCGCCGCCTCCTTCATCTGCTTTTCGAGCCGCTCGATCTCCGCAGCGCGCTCGCGCTCCGTGAGCTTCACGCCGCCTTTCCCGCGCACGCCGGACTTTTTCTCGTTCTCGGCGGAAAAGCGCAGCAGCTCGCGCACGTCCTTGTGGACGGTGCGGGGCGTGATGCCGTGGGCGGCGTTATACGCCTGCTGCTTTTTGCGACGGCGCTCCGTCTCCGTGATGGCGGCGCGCATGCTGCGCGTCACCGTGTCGGCATACATGATGACCGTGCCGTCGGCGTTGCGCGCGGCGCGGCCGATGGTCTGGATCAGGCTCGTCTCGCTGCGGAGGAAGCCCTCCTTGTCCGCGTCCAGAATCGCGACGAGCGAGACCTCCGGCAGATCGAGTCCCTCGCGCAGGAGGTTGATGCCGATGAGCGCGTCAAACTCGCCGAGGCGCAGGTCGCGGATGATCTCCATGCGCTGCATGGCGTCAATATCGTGGTGCATATAGCGGCAGCGGATGCCCGCCGCGGTGAGGTATTCGGTGAGGTCCTCCGCCATTTTTTTCGTCAGCGTCGTCACGAGCACGCGCTCGTCGCGCGCGGCGCGGGCGTTGATCTCGCCGATGAGGTCGTCCACCTGTCCCTCGACGGGGCGGACGGAAATCTCCGGGTCGCAGAGCCCCGTGGGGCGGATGACCTGCTCCACGATCTGACCGGCGTGCTCGCGCTCAAAATCCCCCGGCGTTGCCGAGACGTAGCACGCCTGATGGACGCGCTGCTCAAATTCCTCGAACTTCAGCGGGCGGTTATCGAACGCCGAGGGCAGGCGGAAGCCGAACTTCACAAGGCTCTCCTTCCGCGCGCGGTCGCCGTTATACATCGCGCGCACCTGCGGCAGCGTAACGTGGCTCTCGTCGACGAAGAGGACGAAGTCCTCCGGAAAATAGTCCAGCAGCGTCATCGGCGCGCTGCCGACGGGTCTGCCGGAGATGATGCGGCTGTAGTTTTCGATGCCGGAGCAGTAGCCCAGCTCCGTCAGCATCTCGATGTCGTAATTGACGCGCTCGGCGATGCGCTGCGCCTCGATGAGCTTGCCGTGATCCTGAAAATACTTCACGCGCTCGTCGCACTCGCGGCGGATCTCGCCGACGGCGCGCTCCATCTTCTCGTGCGTCGTGACATAGTGGCTCGCGGGCCAGATGGGGATGGAGTTCAAGCGCCGGATGACTGCGCCCGTCAGGGGGTTGATCTCGCTGATGCGGTCGATCTCGTCGCCGAAAAACTCCACGCGGATGGCGCTGGACGCCCAGTAAGCGGGCCAGATCTCCACCGTGTCGCCGCGGACGCGGAACATGTTGCGCTCGAAGGCGATGTCGTTGCGCTCATAGCGGATGTCGATGAGCCGGTGGAGCAGCGTGTCGATGGGCGTCTCCGCCCCGACGGTGAGGTTCACCATCATGTTCATAAAATCGTCCGGCTCGCCGAGGCCGTAAATGCAGCTCACGGAGGCGACGACGATGACGTCCCGCCGCTCAAGCAGCGAGGCGGTCGCCGCGAGGCGCATCCGGTCGATCTCCTCGTTGATGGCGGCGTCCTTTTCGATATAGGTGTCCGTGCTCGCGATGTAAGCCTCCGGCTGGTAATAGTCGTAATAGGAGACAAAATACTCCACGGCGTTGTCCGGGAAGAACTCCTTGAACTCGCCGTAGAGCTGCGCCGCCAGCGTTTTGTTGTGGGCAAGAACGAGCGTCGGGCGCTGGAGAGCCTCGATGACCTTCGCCATTGTGTAAGTCTTGCCGCTGCCCGTCACGCCGAGGAGCACCTGCTCGCGCAGTCCGTCCCGGAAGCCTTGGCTGATCGCCCGGATCGCCTCCGGCTGGTCCCCCGCCGGGGTGTATTCACTTTTCACCCGAAATTCCGGCATTTTTCCAAGCCCTCCGCGGTTTTTACCTTATCGTTTCATTATAACCCGTTTCTCGGCAAAATGGAAGGGGGATTTTTGGCGGGAGGAACGCTCGGCGGGTGCCGGAGGCATAGGAGCAAGCCGGGCATTCCTCCCGCCGCAATCGCGCACAAGCCTCTTTTAAAAAACCAGTGGCAATTTCTCAGAAACCGTGGTAGGATATCCCTTGTTGAAAAATCAGAGAAAACGGAGAACACCACTATGATCAAGCTCATCGCAAGCGACATCGACGGCACGCTGCTCCACGGCAGCGAGACCGTCATCCCGACGGAGACGCTGGGAGAATTCCGGCGTCTGCTGGACCGGGGCTATCTGCTCGCCGCGGCGAGCGGGCGGCAGTACGGCTGCCTGCGCCGGCTGTTCGGTGAGGTCGGGCAGGAGATGTATATCCTGAGCGAAAACGGCGCGCTCGTCTTCGGTCCCCATTCGGACACGCCGCTGCGCAAGATCCTGCTGCCCCAGCCGGAGGCGCTCGCGCTCTGCCATGAGATCATCGCCCGACCCGACAGCGAGGTCATGATCTCCGGCGAAAACACGAGCTACCTCTGCCCGAAGGGTCCCGTCGTCGTGCCGCATGTGCGCGACTTTGTGGGTCACAACGTCGCGGTCGTCCCCGCGCCGGAGGCGATTCCGGAGCCGATCATCAAGGTCTCCGCCTTCTGCCCGGACGGTGTGGCGGACGCCGCCGCGGCGCTCACGGAGCGCTGGAGCGGCTGCATGCGCGTCGCCGTCGCAGGCGAAGCGTGGCTGGACTTCACCCCCGCCGACAAGGGCGACGGCATCCGCCAGCTCGCGGACGTGCTCGGTCTAAAGCTCAGCGAGATCATGGCGTTCGGCGACAACTTCAACGACGAAGCGATGCTCGACTGCGTCGGTGCGCCGTATATCATGGACAACGCCGTCCCGGAGCTCCGCGGACGCTATAAAAACCACTGTTCCTCCGTAGCGGAGGTACTGAAAACGATTCAGTGACACCCAGGCCCCTTCCCCGCGCAGCGGGGATTTCATCCGCTCAAAGAGCGGATTTCACTCGCCCCGCCCTCACACGGCGGGGATTTTTTGTTTTCCCGCTTGACAAATCAAAGATCCCTGTTATAATTTAATTAACGTTAATTAAATAAATTCAAAAAAGGAAGTAATCTATGTTTCAAGATCATAACGAGAGCCCCCGCCATGGCGGGGGGTGCCCCTTTGAAGGGCGCGGGCGCGGCGGACGCGGCGGGGCGGACGTGCTCGGCGAGCTGCGGGCGCAGCATCCCGGTGCGCAGCTGCTCTTTGTCGGCGCGGTGAACTGCCTGCGCCATAAGCCCTTTTCCGCTGCGGCGGAGGCGATGCGCCGCGGCGAGCTTTCGCTGCTCTGTCCGTCCATGACGGACTTTGCCTCCGGGCGCTATCTGCGCCAAGTGCGCGACGCCGTCGCCGAGCTCGCCGCGGAGCGCGGCGCGAAGGAGTTCGTCATCCTCTTCGGCTGCCAGTGGGTCATTTTGTCCACGGACGCCGATCTGCTCGCGCAGGAGCTCGCAGAC
This sequence comes from uncultured Clostridia bacterium, assembly GCA_938023775.1. Classification (GTDB taxonomy): domain Bacteria; phylum Bacillota; class Clostridia; order Oscillospirales; family Oscillospiraceae; genus SVKR01. The sequence continues at coordinate 5,485 of CALJDB010000111.1, read as the reverse complement.
GAGCTCGGCGTAACCGTGTCGTTTTTTGACGACAGCCATTTGGTCCACGGGGACCACGCCTGAAGGGGGGAGACGGAAATATGAAGCGACTTTGGAAAGTGGTGCCACCCTGTCTTTCGGACGTGCAGGGCGTGCAGGCGGTGCTGAACGCCACGGACGGCTTCGGCATTGTGGACGACCCCTCGCATTATAAACCGATCGGGATGAGCCGCGGCGGACATGGCGGACGCGGCGGACGCTTCGGCGGCGGACGCGGCGGCGCGATGGGACAGCGCATAACGGACTCGGCGATCCGCGAGGCGGACGTCATCACCGGCACCTCGAAAAAGGTCCTCGCCGCTTTCGACGACCTGCGCGCGGAGAGCAATCCCGCTTTCGTGCTGCTCTGCCACGCGCCGAGCTCAGCGATGATCGGCTCCGACCTCGCCGCCGACGCGGACGAGATTGCCGCCCGCGGCACCCCCGCGGCGTATGTGGAGGCTGACGGCAGCCGCGACTGGGTCTGCGGCGCGGGCACGGCGATGGCGGCGATGGGCAGGCTGCTGCTCCGTCCGGCGGAGACGATCCCCGGCACCGTGAACCTTCTCGGCTGCACGCAGATCGACTGGACGGCGGAAGCCGTCGCCTCAGTCGAAGCGTGGCTGGAGAGCCTCGGCTGGCGCGTGCTGACGCGCTGGGGCGCGCCGGACCGGGCGGAAAACCTCGCCCTCGCCGCGGCTGCGGAGGTGAACCTCGTCGTCGGCGCGGCGGGACTGCCGCTTGCGAAATATATGGAGTCGGAGTTCGGCGTGCCTTATGTCGCCGGGGCTCCGCTGGGTGAAACGCGCTGCGCGGTGCTCGCCGCGGCGCTGCGGGCGCATGACAAGCTTCCCGCCGCCGCGGGGACGGAGGTGGGCGCGCGGGTGCTCGTCCTCGGCGAACAGCTTTTTGCCGACGCGCTGCGCGAAGCGCTGGAGGCGCGGGGCTTTACTGCCGTGCGGGTGCTGAGCTTTTATGAGACGGACCGCGCGCTGCTGCGCCCTGGCGACGCGAAGCTCGCCGGAGAGGATGAGCTGCGCGCCCAGCTCGCCGCGCCGGGCTTGGAGCTGCTGCTCGCGGACCCGGACTGCTTCCCCCTTGCGCCGGCGTCGCTGCGGCGCATCGCGCTGCCGAACCCCGGCAGCATGTCGGTGGTCGAAAATTTTCCGGCGCTCGATCTCGTCGGCGGCAGGCTCGACCGCTGGCTGGATGAGGCTCTGAAGGAGGGGATTGAAAAATGAGACAAATCGCGATTTACGGCAAGGGCGGCATCGGAAAATCGACGACGACCCAGAACCTCGCCGCGGCGCTCGCCGATGCGGGCAAAAAGCTGATGATCGTCGGCTGCGACCCGAAGGCGGACTCTACGCGGCTCATTTTGGGCGGTTTGCCGCGCAGCACCGTGCTCGACACGCTGCGCGAAAAGGAGGAGGACGAGGTCGAGCTCGCCGACTTTCTCCAGACCGGCTACGGCGGCGTCCGCGCCGCGGAGAGCGGCGGACCGGAGCCGGGCGTCGGCTGCGCCGGGCGCGGCATCGTGAGCGCCATCAATCTGCTCGAACGTCTTGGCGCTTACACGCCGGACCTTGACTATGTGCTCTACGACGTCCTCGGCGACGTCGTCTGCGGCGGCTTCGCCATGCCGATCCGCGAGGGCAAGGCGAAGGAAATTTATATCGTCTGCTCCGGCGAGATGATGAGTCTATACGCCGCGAACAACATCTGCCGCGGCATCAGCCGCTACGCCGCCGCGGGCAAGACGAAGCTCGGCGGGCTCATCTGCAACTCCCGCCTTGTCGATAATGAGCGTGAGCTCGTGGAGGAATTCGCGGAAAGACTCGGCACGCAGCTGCTCTATTTCCTCCCGCGCGACAACATCGTGCAGCACGCGGAGCTCCAGCGCAAAACGGTGCTGGAGTTCGCGCCGGAGAGCGCGCAGGCGGCGGAGTACCGCGCGCTCGCGGAAAAAGTGGACCGCAATGCGGTCTTTTCCGTGCCGACCCCGCTGAAAAACGAGGAGCTGGAGGAGCTGCTGCTCCGCCACTGCCCGGTCTGAGGTGCGCGCGATGGAGCTTGACGAACTGATCGACGCCATCTGTGCGGTCCTCCCGCGCGGTCACGGGCGCGGCGGACACCGGCGCGGGGAGGACGGCGCTTCCGCAGGCGCGGCGCTGGAGCTGCTCTACCGCGCGGGGGAGACCTCGCCGGGCGAGATCGCCCGCGCGCTGGACGTCTCCGGTCCCCGCGTAACGGCGCTGCTCTCCGAGCTGGAGCGCCACGGTCTCGTCGCCCGCCGCACCGCGGACGGCGACCGCCGCAGCCACCGCGCCGCGCTCACGGCGGAGGGCAGACGCTGCATTGAGGAAAAGCGCGCCGCCCGCCGCGCCCACGTCGCCGCCGTCGTAGCCGCCGTAGGCCGCGACGACGCCGAGGCATGGCTGCGCGTGCTCACGGCAGAGCGGGAGATCTTCGGCTGAAAGACCATCCTGCCCATAAACCGCTATAAAAAAAGCACGATCCCGCCCGATTCCGGGCGGGATCAAAATTTATAAAGCCTTCTCGAGTCTTTCGAGCTCGTCAGCGAGGGTCTTCGGCAGCTTTTCGCCGAACTTGGCGTAAAACTCCCGGATACCGGCTGCCTCGGCGCGCCAGAGAGCGGGGTCCACGGTCAGAAGCTTGCGGAGCGTCTCCTCGCTGACATCCGTACCGTCGAGGTCGATATCCTCCGGGCGGGGGACGAAGCCGATCGGCGTCTCCACGGCTTCCGCCTCGCCGAAGGCGCGGCGCAGGACCCAGTCGATGACGCGCAGATTATCGCCGAAGCCGGGCCAGAGGAATTTGCCCTGCTCATCCGTGCGGAACCAGTTGACGTTGCAGATGACCGGCGGGTTCGTGAGCTTTGTCTCCATATCCAGCCAGTGCTGCCAGTAGTCCGCCATGTGATAGCCGCAGAAGGGCAGCATCGCCATCGGGTCGCGGCGCGTTTCGCCGACGGTGCCCTCCGCCGCGGCGGTCTTCTCGCTCGCCATGATGGAGCCGACGAACACGCCGTGTGCCCAGCCGCGGGACTGGTAAACGAGCGGCGCGGTCTTCGCGCGGCGGCCGCCGAAGACGATGGCGCTGATGGGCACGCCCTGCGGGTTATCGAACTCCGGACTGATGCAGGGGCAGTTTTTCGCCGGAGCGGTGAATCGGCTGTTCGGATGCGCGCCCGGCTCGCCGCTCGCGGGGTCCCACGGCTCGCCGCGCCAGTTGAGCGCATCCTTCGGCGGGTTCTTGTCGAGTCCCTCCCACCATACGGTGCCGTCCGGCTTTAAGACAACGTTCGTGAAAATGGTGTTCTTCCGCGTGCTCGCGAGGGCGTTGGGGTTTGTCTTCTCGCTCGTGCCGGGGGCGACGCCGAAAAAGCCGTTTTCCGGGTTCACCGCCCAGAGCCTGCCGTCCGGACCGGGGCGCAGCCACGCGATATCGTCGCCGACGCACCAGCATTTCCAGCCCTTTTCCCGGTAAGCCTCCGGCGGGATGAGCATTGCGAGGTTCGTCTTGCCGCAGGCGGACGGGAACGCGCCGCAGACATAGCGCACCTCGCCCTGCGGGTTCTGAACACCGAGGATCAGCATGTGCTCCGCGAGCCAGCCCTCGTCGCGGCCGAGGCAGGAGGCGATGCGCAGCGCGAAGCACTTTTTGCCGAGCAGGACGTTTCCGCCGTAGCCGGAGTTGACGGACATGATGGTGTTGTCCTGCGGAAAATGGGCGATGTAGCGCTTCTCCGCGTCCAGCTCCGCCTTGGAGTGGAGCCCCTTGATGAAGTCGCCGCCCTCGATGGCGTCGAAGATTTCCTTGCCGACCCGCGTCATGATCGCCATAGACACGACGACATAGATCGAGTCGGTCAGCTCCACGCCGTATTTGGCGAAGGGCGAGCCGGGGATGCCCATCGCGTAAGGGATGACGTACATTGTGCGCCCCGCCATCGCGCCGTCAAAAATGCCGCGGAGCTTTTCGCGCATCTCGGCGGGCGTCATCCAGTTGTTGGTCGGTCCGGCGTCCGCCTCGCGCTCGCAGCAGATGAAGGTGCGCGCTTCCACGCGCGCCACGTCGTTCACTGCGCTGCGGTGGTAAACGCAGCCGGGCAGCAGCTCCTGATTGAGCTCGATGAGCTCCCCGGTGCGGAAGCCCTCGCGCCGCAGCGCGTCCAGCTGCGCCTCGCTGCCGTCGATCCAGACGACCTCCTCCGGACGGCAGAGCGCCGCGCACTCCGCCACCCAGTCCGTGATGTGGTGATTTTCCGTCAAAGCCATTTGCGTTTTTAACCTCCGGCAAAAGTTGTTAGGACGTTTCCATACGATAGGATATTCGGAATGTTCAGAACATTATGAAGCCAAAAACAGCGAAAACCGAAGATTTTAGCCGGTTTTTGCAACAAATCCGATTATACTCCCCTTTCGCCGGATTGTAAAGGGGGAAAAGCGGGGAAAGCGACTCAGCGCCTGACCGGTGGGTAGGGACGGCGCTCATCGGTCAGACCGAGGAGATAGTCCGTGCTGGTCTTGTAAAAGCGTGCAAGGCGGACGAGCACCTCCGTCGGGATATCGCGCTTGCCGAGCTCATAGTGGGAGTAGCTGACCTGCGTGCATTGCAGATAGTCGGCGAGGTCCTGCTGCCGCAGGTCGGCGTCCTCCCGCAGATTGCGGATGCGTCGGTACATTTTATGCAGCTCCTTTTCACGTTATAAAAGGGGTATAAGCAAAACAAAATGTTATATTGACATATAAAACAATTTGTTTTATAGCAGGTTCACAAAGCACTGAAAGGAGCTCTGCGGCTGCGGGAAAAGCGAGGCGGTGGAAAACGCGGAGCGCGAGATCGCCGCCATCGGCGATGTGGACGCCTCGTCGCTCCGCGCCATCGAGGAGGCGCAGTCGGCGTATGACGGGCTGACGGATACGCAGCGCGCCGCCGTTCGGAACTACGGCGAGCTGGAGGAGACAGCCGGGGCGCTCTCGCGCTTTGAAGTCGATCGCGCGCAGGGCGCGCTGGACACCGCCGCGGCGGAAAACAGCGGCTACGCCGAGGCGGACGCGCTCTATCAGGCGCTCAGCGCGGAGCAAAAATCGCAGATCACGGGCTACGACGGTTTCGCCGCGCGCTGGGAGGATTATAAAAACCGCCCGCCGATCGAGCTGCTGGACACTCTACGGGGAATATAACGAGACGAAGCAGGTCGTGATCATCCTGCGCGACGTGGAGTTTTTCGACGGGACGACGTGGGAGAACGCCAGCTACGGCACGCTCTGCGAAAAATATGAGCAGAAGATGCTCGAAGCCGGGGATGAGAACATTCTCCCGCGCGCCTGATCATCCGACTGCGCTGTCCGCTCCCTCCCTCCGAAAAAAAGAGACCGCCGATGGCGGTCTCTTTTTTTCGGAATGAACCCTTGCTTTTACATTTCCTTATTGAACTTTG
>CALJDB010000110.1 GCA_938023775.1 uncultured Clostridia bacterium | reverse complement strand
GTCGTGGTGGACTGGAACCGCCTGCCCGCCGAATTTGACCGATACGAGGAAATCTGCGCGCTGACGAGTTACGACGACAGCAACCGATACATCAAATCCATGATTCTGTATCGGAGGAAGAGCGATGAAGAATAAAAAGCGCGAACGGGCGCTCGCGCTGGCGTGCTGCGCGGCGATGGCGGCGCTGCTGCTCGTCATCGGCAAAAAACCATAAAAATAAACACAATACACACGGAGGAGACTATGAAAAAAGATTTTCTGACGACCTATGATTTCACCAAGGAAGAACTGATGGAGATCATCGATCTCTCTATCGCGATAAAAAAGGCGATAAAATCCGGCTACAATCCCCCGCTGATGAAGGACATGACGCTCGGCATGATATTCCAGCAGTCCTCCACCCGCACCCGCGTCTCCTTCGAGACCGCGATGAGCCAGCTCGGCGGCCACGCCCAGTATCTGGGACCCGGCATGATCCAGCTCGGCGGTCACGAGACCATCGGCGACACCGGCAAGGTGCTCAGCGAGCTCATCGACATCGTCATGGCGCGCGTCATCGACCACAAGACCGTGGTCGAGCTCGCCAACAGCTGCACCATCCCGGTGCTCAACGGCATGAGCGACTATAACCACCCCACGCAGGAGATCGGCGACCTCTGCACCATCGTGGAGCATCTGCCGCGCGGCAAAAAGCTCGAAGACTGCCGCGTTGTCTTCACCGGCGACGCCACGCAGGTCTGCGCCTCCCTCGCCATGATCACGACGAAGCTCGGCATGCACTTCGCCCACTACGGACCGGTCGGCAAGCTGCTGCCCGACTCCCCCTCCGCCGCCTGCATGGACGTCATCCGCCGCAACTGCGAGCAGTCCGGCGGCACCTTCGAGGAGGGCGACGACCGCGAGCTCGTCCGCGGCGCGGACTTCATCTACACCGACGTGTGGTACGGTCTCTATGAGTCTGAGATGCCGAAGGAGGAGCGTGTCGCGCTCTTCGGCAAGTATCAGGTCAACCGCGAGCTGATGCAGCTCGGCAACATCGGCTGCAAGTTCATGCACTGCCTGCCCGCCACGCGCGGCGAGGACGTCACGGACGAGGTCGCGGACAGCGAATCGAGCCTCTGCTGGCTGGAGGCGGGCAACCGTCTGACCGCCATGCGCGGACTGCTGGTCTATTTCACCCAGTATCAGCGCGAGGCAGCCGCGACCGAGCTGCGCATCGCCGCCGCGAAGGAAGACCTCGACCGCTTCATGGCGGACCGCGGCATCGTCTAAAGCGCAAAGGAGGCGTCATCCATGGCAAAGATCGTAATCGCGCTCGGCGGCAACGCCCTCCAGAGCCGCGACAGCGCCCCCACCGCGGAGGCGCAGCTTGAGGTCGTCAAGCAGACCGCAGAGCGCATCGCGGAGCTCAGCGCCGCGGGTCACCAGCTCGCCATCGTCCACGGCAACGGTCCGCAGGTCGGCCGTATCGTGCTCGCGAGCGAAACGGCAAAGGACGTCGTTCCGCCCATGCCCTTCGACGTCTGCGGCGCGATGAGTCAGGGCTATATCGGCTACCACATTCAGCAGGCGCTGCGCTATGCGCTCGCGCGCCGCGGCATCGACACGCCCGTCGTGAGCCTCGTGACGCAGGTCGTCGTGGATCGCGGCGACCCGGCGTTCCAGAATCCGACGAAGCCCATCGGCGCGTTTTACGGCAAGGACGAGGCGGAGGAGCTTGCCCGGACGAAGGGCTACGCGATGAAGGAGGACGCCGGTCGGGGCTACCGCCGCGTCGTCGCCTCCCCTCTGCCGCGCCGGATCGTGGAGATCGACGCGGTGCGCCGGCTGATGGACAGCACCATCCCCGTCACCTGCGGCGGCGGCGGCATTCCCGTCGCGGAAAACCCCGACGGCACGCTGGACGGCGTGGCGGCGGTCATCGACAAGGACTTTGCCGCGGAGCTGCTCGCCGAGCAGTTGGACGCCGACATGCTCGTCATCCTCACGGAGGTCGAGAAGGTCGCCGTCAACTGGGGCAAACCGGAGCAGCGGGACCTCGACCACATGACGCTCGCCGAGGCGGAGCGCTACGTCGGCGAGGGTCACTTCGCCCCCGGCAGCATGCTGCCGAAGGTGCGCGCATGCATGGCGTTCGTGCGCGCAAATCCCGGCAAAAAGGCGGTCATCACCTCGCTCGACAAGGCGATCGACGCCCTTGAGGGCAAGACCGGCACCGTCGTGACGAGCGCATAAACTGAACATTTTCCGCAAAAGGGCTTCCTGTTCCGAAAAAATGAATGGGAAGCCCGGTTTTATCCCGGCAGTCAAACAGGAAAAGAGATGATTCCACCATGCCAACCGGACTTTGGGCGATTTGTATTCTCGCGGTCATCATCGCCGGCGCCATCGCGACGCGGCGGTGTACGGAATTTCTGCTGCTCGGCTCCGTTCTGGGCTGCATCGTGCTCTACCGCACCCGCGCGCTCCCGGAGTGGATTGCGATCGTGCAGGACGTTGTGGGCAGCAATGCGTGGCTCTGGCTCGTCTGCGGGCTCTTCGGCAGCCTCATCGCGCTGCTTCAGGCGTCGCGCGGCACCTTCGGCTTTTCGCGCGTCGTCTCAAAGCTCTGCACGAACGAAAAGCGCACGCTCCTCACCGCTTACATCATGGGCATCCTGCTCTTCGTGGACGACTATCTGAACGTCCTGACCATCGGCGCGTGCATGAAGGGTGTGTTCGACCGCAAAAAGCTCCCGCGCGAGTCGCTGGCGTTTATCTTAAACTCCACCGGCGCGCCGGTCTGCGTGCTGCTGCCGGTGTCCACCTGGGCGGTGTTTTTCAGCTCGCTCTTTTATGAGGAGCACATCATTTCCAGCAATTTCCCCTCCGCCATGAACGCTTATATCCACGCAATCCCCTTCTGCTTTTACCCGATCATCGCGCTCATCGTCGTGCTGCTGTTCTGCCTCGGCGTCATCCCGAAGCTCGGCGGCATGAAGACCGCTTTCCGCCGCGCGGCGGAGACCGGCAAGGTCTACAGCGACGCTTCCCGCCGCTTCAACCACGACGACCCCGCCGCCGCGGAGACGGACGGCAACATCTGGTATTTTCTCATCCCCATGCTCGTGCTCGTCGCCGTCGGCGTGATCACGATGGACATTCTGCTCGCCGTCGTCGTCGCGCTCATTGTCTGCCTGCTGCTCTATGTGCCGACGAAGATGCTCAGCATGGAGGAGTTTTTCGGCAAGACCGTTTCGGGCTTCTGCGACATGATGAGCATCTTTTTCATGCTCGTCGCGGCGTTTTCGCTCAAGGAGATCTGCGACCGGCTCGCGCTCACGGAGTTTCTCGTGGCGCTCGTGGGACCGATCCTCTCGCCGAAGATTTTTCCGCTCGCGGCGTTTCTGCTGCTCAGCGTGCTCGCCTTCGTGACGGGCTCAAACTGGGGCATGAGCGCCGTTGTGACGCCGATATTGCTGCCGATGTGCGAGGCGCTCGGCGCGAACCCCGTGCTGACCATGGCGGCGATCATCTCCGGCGGCACCTTCGGCAGCCACGCCTGCTTTTATACGGACGCGACCATTCTCTCCGCCAACTCCGCCGGGATCGACAATATGGAGCATGCACTTTCCCAGTTGCCTTATGTCCTGATCGCTGCTATACTCTCCATGATCGGCTTTGTGATCGCAGGCTGTCTCATGTGAGCCGGAGAGGAGGAAAACGCGATGAATGAGACAAAATTTGTGGTGACGGTCACCGACCAGTTTGCAAGCAACGGGCGCGTGATCGCGAAGCGGCTCGGCGCGCTGCTCGGCGTGCCCTGCTACAGCGAGGAGATCGGGCAGGAGGCCGGACGGACGCTCGGTCTGCCGAAGGGCGTCGTAAACGCGAGCGAGGAGCGCTCCCGCCGCCCCGTGGGGGACACGTTTTTCCCCTTCCTCATCCAGAGCCGCGGCAGCCGCGCAAGCGAGATGCAAAACCGCATTTTCCAAACGCAGGAGACCATCATCCGCCGCCTCGCCGCGGAGGGCAGCTGCATTCTCGTCGGCCGCTGCGCGGACTTTATCCTCGCCGACGAGCCCGATGCGATGCACATTTATATCTACGCCGCTTATGCCGACCGCCTGCGCCACTGCATGCGCTGGAAGGACGTGGACGAGGACGCCGCGCGCCGCCTGATCCGCGAGCGGGACGAGGAGCGCAGCGCCTATCACCTCAACTTTGCCGGCTACACGCCGGACGACAAGGCGCACAAGGATCTGCTCATCAGCTCCAGTCTGCTCGGCACGGAGGGCACCGCCCTGCTCCTTGCCGACGCCGTGCGTGCCCGCTTTTCCCGCGCCGGCGCGGAAGCGCGCGCCGCCCACCGTCTGCCCCGCCAGCATAAGCCGGGACGGTGAAAAAAGAATGCGACGTTCCCCCGTCCGAAGTTTCCGAACCGGAAACTTCGACGGGGGATTTTTCATCGCCGCGCCCTTTGACAAACCGGCAAGCGCCGGATTAAAATAGAAAAAAAACGCGAAAGAGGCACGGTTTTATGCTGCGATATCTGAAAAAATACTGGCCCCTCTGCCTGCTCTGCTCGCTGATGATGCTCGGCGAAACGGCGGTGGACCTGCTCCAGCCGGACTATATGGCGCGCATCGTCGACGAGGGCGTGCTGCGCGGCGACATGCCGCTCATTTTGTCCCTCGGTCTGCGCATGATCCTGCTCGTGGCGCTCGGCGGCGCCTGCGGCGTCGCGGGCGGCATATTCGGAAATCTCGCCGCCCAGCGGCTCGGACGCGATCTGCGGCGGGAGGTGTTCGATCGCGCCGTGCGCCTCGATTTTCAGCAGACGGACGCCTTCACGCCCGCCTCGCTGCTCAACCGCGTCTCCGGAGACGTCGATCAGGTGGCGAACGCCGTCAAGGTCGCGTTCCGCGGCGTTGTGCGCTATGTGATGATGGCGGCGGGCGGCGTTTTCATGCTCTGGCGCCAGTCGCCGCGCTTTGCGGTCATCTCGCTTATCTCACTGCCGTTTCTCGTGTTTTTCGTGCGCTTTTTCCTCCATCGCGCCGCGCCGCGCTTCGGCGCCGTGCAGAAGGGGCTCGACCGCGTCGGCGCGCTGCTGCGCGAGGACATCGCCGGGGCGCGGGTCGTGAAGTCCTGCTGCCGCGAGGCGGACGAAACGGCGCGCTTCGGCGGCGCGAACGATGCGCTCTGCACGGCGAATCTGCGCGTGCAGGAGCTGCTCGCGTGGATGTCGCCCTGCATGAACATCGTGCTCAATCTCTGCGTCCTCGCGGTGCTCTATGTCGGCGGCTATGAGTCCCGCCGCGGCGCGGTGACGCCCGGCGCGGTCATGGCGGCGATCACGTATCTCGCGCAGGTGATGACCGGCGTGACCGTGCTCGGCAATCTGTCCCAGAGCTTCACCCGCGCCTCGGCGTCATGGGCGCGCGTGCACGAGGTGCTGGAGACCGTGCCCGCCCTCGCGGACGGGACGGAGACCGCCGGTCCCGAGCCCGGTGCGGTGGAGCTCCGCGGCGTCAGCTTCACTTACCCCGGCACGGCGGAGCCCGTGCTGCAAAACGTCTCCCTCCGCGTTGCCCCCGGCGAAACGCTCGCCATTTTAGGCGCGACCGGCTGCGGCAAAACGACGCTGCTGGACCTCATCCCGCGCTTTTATGACGCCGACGGCGGCACCGTGCTGGTCGACGGGCTGGACGTCCGCCGCTGGCGGACCGACGCGCTGCGCAGCCGCATCGCGGTCGCGTTCCAGCGCGCGGAGCTTTACGGCCGCACGGCGGCGGAAAACCTCCGCTGGGGCAGCCCGGACGCGACGGACGCCGAGGTCCGCCGCGCCGCGGAAACGGCGCAGTGCGCGGAGTTTTTAGACGCCCTGCCAGATGGCTGGAGCACCGTTCTCGACGAAGGCGGGCGCTCGCTCTCCGGCGGTCAGCGCCAGCGCGTCGCGCTCGCCCGCGCGCTGCTGAAAAACAGCGAAATTCTCATTCTGGACGACGCGACAAGCGCGCTCGACCTCGCGACCGAGGCTGCGTTTTACGACGCGCTAGCAAAAAACTACCCCGGCACGACGAAGATCGTCGTCGCCCAGCGCATCGCGACGGCGCGGTGCGCCGACCGCATCGCCCTGCTGAGCGGCGGCACGATCGCGGACGTCGGCACCCACGCGGAGCTGCTCGCGCGCTCGGCGCTTTACCGCGAGATCTGCGAAAGTCAGGAAGGAGGCGAGGACCTTGGCTGAAACGAAACCCCAGCGCGAGCTGAACTTCGGCGGCGGACGCCGCGATAACCACGGGCTCACGGAAAAAGCCCGCGACAGCCGCGGCACCCTTCGCCGCCTCGCGCGCTATTTTGCCGGCGAGCGGCGGCGCTTCGCGCTGCTCGTGCTCGCGGTGCTCTGCGTCACGGCGGCATCCGTCGCGGTCCCGGCGCTTCAGGGCGAGGCGATCGACGCCATCCGCGAGGGCGGGTCCCTCACGGCGCTGCTCGCCGCCCTCGGCGCGGCTTATCTCGTGAACGCGGCGGGCTCGCTCGCGCAGGGAAAGCTCTCCGCGCGGCTCAGCCAGCGGATCATCCGTCGTCTGCGCCAGGACCTCGCCGCCGCGGTCAACCGCCTGCCCGTCGCCTATCTGGACCGCCACCCGGCGGGCGATATTCTGAGCCGCATGACCGGCGACGCGGAAAACGTCTCCGCCGCCGTGTCCCAGAGCCTCGGCGCGCTCGTCTCCGGCGTGCTGACCATCGCGGCGACGACCGTCATCATGCTCTGCTACTGCTGGCAGCTGACGCTCGTAACGCTGCTGACCGTGGTGCTGACCGTGGGCTCCACCCGCGCGCTCTCGCGCGTGATGGCGAAGCAGTACCGCCGCCGCGCCGCCGTCGCCGGAGCGATGAACGCCCGCGCGGAGGAGGTATTGAGCGCTTACCGCGCCGTCGCCGCCTATAACTGCGCCGGACGCGAGTGCGAAGCTTTCGCCGCGCGCGCCGAGGAGCTCTGCGCCGTCAGCATCCGCGCCGAGAGTCTCAGCAACGGCGTCGGTCCCGTGCTGGACTGCATCGCGAACATCGGCTTTGTCGCCGTCGCCGTCGCGGGCGGCTTCTTCGCGCTGCGCGGCGAGATCACCATCGGCGTCATCTCCGCCTTCCTCATTTACGCCAAGCAGTTCACCCGCCCGGTCAACGAGGTCGCCCAGCTTTACGGCACGCTCCAGACCGCCGTCGCGGGCGCGGAGCGCGTGTTCGACCTGCTCGACGAGCCCGCCGAGCCTAACGGCGGCGCGCTGCCCCTCCCGCCGGAGGGGAGCGGTGCGGTCAGCTTCCGCCATGTGAACTTCTCCTACGTCCCCGGAAAAGCGGTCCTGCGCGACTTTTCGCTCGACATCCAGCCCGGCCAGAAGATCGCGCTCGTCGGCGCGACCGGCAGCGGCAAGACCACGGTCGCGAACCTGCTGCTGCGCTTTTATGACGCCGACTCCGGCGACATTACGGTCGACGGCGTCAGCATCTACGACCTCGACCGCACGGCGCTCCGCCGCGCCGCCGCCATCGTGCTTCAGGACACCGTGCTCTTCACCGACACGGCGTCAAACAACATCCGCTTCGCCGACCCTGACGCCGATCTTACGCGCGTCCGCGCCGCGGCGGAGACGGCGCACGCGGACACGTTTCTCCGCCGTCTGCCGCAGGGCTACGACACCGTGCTCGCCCGCGCCGGCGAGTCGCTCTCCGTCGGCCAGCGCCAGCTGCTCGCCATCGCCCGCGCCGTACTCGCCGCGCCGCGCATCCTCATCCTGGACGAGGCAACAAGCTCCGTCGACACACGCACGGAGCGCGCCGTGCAGGACGCGATGGCGGCGCTCATGCGAGGCAGGACCTGCCTCATCATCGCCCACCGGCTCTCCACCATCCGCGACGCGGATGAGATCGTGGTCCTCGATAACGGCGCCGTCGCCGAGCGCGGCACCCATGAGCAGCTCCTCGCCCGCCGCGGGCGCTACTGGACGCTCTACCGGACCCAGTTCGCCGGGCTGGAGACTTGACGCGGCATGATAGAATAGAATAAAACGCTTGGAGGGCTTTTGTTCTATGGCAACAACGGAGGATTACATCGGATTCGTCTGCTCCCAGCTCCCGGACGACGGCGCGACGACGCGGAAAAAGATGTTCGGCGAATATATGGTCTACCGCAGCGGCAAGCCCGTTCTGCTCGTCTGCGACAACACGGTCTACGTCAAAAAGCTGCCGGAACTCGCATCGCTGCTGCCGGGCGCGGAGTGCGGCATCCCCTACGGCGGCGCGAAGGAGCACTACATCCTCGACATCGAAGACCGCGAGCTCACCGCCCGCGTCTGCGCCCTGCTCGAGGAACTGACGCCGCTCCCCAAGCCCCGGCGGAAAAAGACGCCCTAAAGAATGCGCTGTGAAGCCCCTGCCGAAACGGCAGGGGCTTCACAGCGCCGGACGGAGAGCAGAAAAAAATTGACCCCTGACCGCAGCCTTTTCTGCGATCAGGGGTCATCCCGCGTGGATCGGGACCGCCATTGGTTTGCCTCTTCTTTCTTTGAATTTTGGTGCCTCGGCGCGCTTCCTCGGGGACCTTGGGCCCTTCGCCGCTCTGCTGACTGCTACTCCCGATCTATCTCAAACGCCGTCTCCGGCGACCATTTTTATCGTGAATGACGATCAGCATTTTCGGGAGCGTCGCACCGGCGGGACTTTCTCCGTCTCCTGCCGCGCCGCTTCCCCAGCTTCGCTTTCTCTGCTCTGGGGGCAACTTCTCAGTACATTGGACTCACCCTTTCTGTGTCTTTAATATACCAGAATCGGCACCGTTTGTCCATTGACATTTTGGACGAACTCACAAATATTTTCTTGTGCATGCGGACGGTTTTGGTTAAATTGTCTTTTCGCTGTCTTGACAACAGCGACGAAATCAGGTAAAATGAATGTGTTGTGCGGCGCAAAGGCGCCGCGATTTTTTCGAGAAACGGAGGATTTCTTGATGAAAACGCTTGTTGTTTATTTTTCCGCGAGCGGCGAGACCCGCCGCCTTGCCGAAACGCTCGCCGCCGCCGTCGGCGCCGACTGCGCCGAGATCCGTCCCGTGACGCCCTACACCGACGCGGACCTCGACTGGCGCGACGAACACTCCCGCAGCACGGTCGAGATGAAGGACCCGGCGTCCCGTCCCGCGATGCTCCCGATGGAAAAGCGCGCCGCGGACTATGACGCCGTGTTTGTCGGCTTCCCCGTTTGGTGGTATGTCGCCCCGACGATCGTGAACACCTATCTGGAGAGCGAGGACCTCGCCGGCAAGACCGTCGTTCCCTTCGCCACCTCCGGCGGCAGCGGCATGGGCAAAACAAACGAGCGCCTCGCGCCGAGCTGCCCCGGCGCAAAGCTCGCCGAGGGCCGCGTCTTCGCCCCGGACACGGACGCCAAAACGCTCAAGGCTTGGGCGGAAAAATTCATCTGAAAAAAATCTCCCGTCCGGTGCGGACGGGAGATTTTTTTACTTTCCGACCTCTTCGAGCGCCTCGGCGATGCCGAGCGCCATCTGGTCGGGGCAGCTCGTGGGCTTGTTGCCGCAGCGGATGCCGCGCATGCGCGCGGCGGCGTCCTCGGCACGCATGCCTTCCACAAGCGCGCAGATGCCCTTTAAGTTGCCGTTGCAGCCGCCCTCCACGCGGACGGAGCGGATCACTCCGTCTTCGATGTCGAACTCCATCTTCCGGGAACAGACGCCCTTCGGGGTGTAGGAATAGGTCATATATTATTGTCTCCTTTTGTCGGTTTTCCTGCACCCCGATTATAAGCCTGTCCGCCCGGAAAAGCAAGCCCCTCGCCGCGATAGAGCGCGCCGTCGACATAGACCGCGCCGTCCCGGAGCTGAAATTCGCGCCCCAGATAACAAAAGCGGCAGCCATTCAGCGCGGCGGGGAGCCTCGGCTCAACGTAGACCAGCCCGCCGCGCCGACGCAGCCCGAGCATTTCCTCGCTCACGATGCGCCAGAGCCAGCCGGACGCGCCGGTGTACCAGCTCCAGCCGCCCTCCCCTTCGTGCCCCGGCGCAGCGGAGACGTCCGCGGCAAGGACAAAGGGCTCGGTCTTATAAACGGCGGTGTCCCGCTCCGCCGGGAGCATCGCGCGCAGCAGCGTCCACGCCGTCTCCGTCTCGCCCGTGCGCAGCAGCGCGAGTACGAGCCAGAGCGCGCCGTGGGTGTATTGCCCGCCGTTTTCGCGGAAGCCGGGACCGTAGGACACGAGATAGCCGGGCTTTTCCGCCCCGGCGAAGGGCGGTGCGAAGAGCCGGACGAGGGCGTTCTTGCGGTCGAAAAGCTGCTCCGCGGCGCTCCGGAGCGCCGTTTTTGTCCGCTCCGGGTCCGCCGCGCCGCTGAGCGCGGCGAAGGACTGCGCCACGGAGTCGATACGGCACTCGGCGTTTTCCGCCGCACCGAGCGGCGCGCCGGAGGCGTAATACCCGCGCCGAAACCACGCGCCGTCCCACGCCGCGTTCGACGCCTCGCGGAGCGTGTCGCAGAAGGCTACGAGCTCCGCGCAGTCGAGCCCCAGCGGCTCCGCAATCGCCGCCCAGCGCGGGGCGATGAGCAGGAAAAAGAAGCTCAGCCACTCGCTCTCCCCGCCGACGGCGTCGAAGCCGTCGTTCCAGTCCCCGCCGCCGATGCAAAGCAGCCCGTGCGCGCCGCAGCCGCGCGTCATCACGCGCTCTATGGCGCGGCGGCAGTGCTCCGCGACGGAAAAGGTCTCCTCCGTCGCCTCCGCGGTCTCATAGCGGTCGCGCTCGCCGGGGGCGAGCTCCGGGGAGCGCAGACAGGGCGTGCGCTCGGCGAGGAGCGCGTCGTCCCCTGTTTTTTCCACATACTCGCAGACCGCCCAGACGAGCCAGAGCAGATCGTCGCTGCACCGCGTGCGCACGCCGCGGACCGCTCCGGCGTCGGTGTGCCACCAGTGCTGGACGTCGCCTTCGAGATACTGCCGCGCGCAGCTGCGCAATATCTGCTCCCGCGCGAGCGCCGGATCGAGCCCGATGAGGTTCACGGCGTCCTGAAGCTGGTCGCGGAAGCCGAAGGCGCCGCCGCTCTGATAAATGCTGCACCGCCCAAGCAGGCGGCAGGCAAGCGTCTGATAGGGCAGCCAGCCGTTCATGAGGCGGTCCAGCGCCGCCTCCCCGCTCCGCAGCGTGAGCGCGCCGCAGCGCCGCCGCCAGTACTCCCGCGTTTCGGCAAGGGCGCGGCGCGCCGCTTCGGGCTCGCAGAGCGCGCGGAGGTTTTCCGGTCTTCCGAAGCCAAGGGCGAGGACCGCCGCCGTCCGGAAGCGCCAGCGCGCGGCGAACACCGGCGCGGCGTCGCGCCCCGTGAAGCCGTCATAGTCCCGCGCCATCGCGCTGCTGCCCCGGCAGGTGAAGCCCTCCGGCGGCTCCGCGGAGAGGGCGTAAAGCGGTCCCGCCTCCGGCATCACCGCCAGATTTTTCGCCGCGAGCGCCAGCCCGGTGAACGCCGTCTGCACGCTCCGCTCCGCCGCCGCGTCCCCGCCGAGGCGCAGCCGGGCACACCAGCAGACTGCCGCGCCGGGCAGCGGGCGGTCGCTCTCGATGAGCAGCAGCCGCACGTCCGCCTCCGGCGGGATGAGCGCCGTCACGCGCACCTCCGCCTCCCCGATACGCTTTTCCCAGACCGCCGCCCCCGGCGCAAAGCGCACGCGGCACGCTGTGTCCCCCGGCGCGGCGAAAAGGGACGTGTGCTCCCCGCCGAGCTCCAGCGCGAGCGTCTCCGGTCCCTCCGTCCCGTTCGGCTGGCAGAGCCACGGCGTGAGCTGCCGCTCTCGCGCGTTACGCCACCAGATATTTCCCGTGCCGCAGTCCACCGCGAGATAGCCGAGGCGTCCGTTCGTCAGCACGTTCGCCCACGTCCGTGGCGGGAGCGAGCGGTTTACATAAAACACAAATTCCGCGCCGCACCACTCGAATTTCGGCACGCGCTGGGGCGGGAGAGGATGCTCCGGAGTCTCTGCCGGACGCCAGTGCGTCTGCCGCGGCGGCTCCGGCAGCGGGGCGGAGAGGTCCAGACGCAGCGCACCGAAGCCCTCCAGCGCCGCTGCCGCGCCGGGGTCGGAGAGGAGGTGGACGCCGCCGCGCGCGTCCTGAAGCAGCTCGCCCCCGGCGCGCCGGAGCGCCCGGTCCATCGCGCTGCGCAGCGGGCGGTGATAGCCCGGCGCGTCCCGCGTTAAGAGCACAAGGTCAAAGTCCTGCCCGCAGCCGGTCAGGAAAAGATGCAGGTCCATCAGCCGCTGCGCCGCAGCGAGCTCGTCCTCCCGCTTAATCTCCGCCCACAGGACCGGCAGATCGCCGGAAATACCGAAGCGCCAGAGCGCCGCGGCTCCCGCCGCGCCGCCCGCCGTCGGGAACGCCAAAAGCGGCAGCAGGGAAAACGCCCGCTCCGCCGCCGCGCCGTCGAAGCCGAGCAGCGCCGCCGCCGTCTGGGGCAGCGCGCCGGGCTCCGCACCGTGCAGGATGCGCCGGGCGCTATCGAGCGCGTCGTCTGCCGACCACGCCATGGCGATCGCCGCCGCAGCGCGGCGGCGCGTTCCCGGCAGGAGCGGCAGCGCGAGTGTGACCGTCACGGCGCTCTCCGTCAGAAACCGCTCCTCCGCCCCCGCCCAAACCGGCTCCGCGGCGCGCCCCGTCCAGGCGCCCGGCGCAAGGTCAAAGCGCGCCGGGGCGCTCAGCGCGACACACATCCAGAGCTCGCGCGTTCCGCCGCGGGGCAGGCGGCGCAGCAGCAGTGCCCCGTCCCGCACGCGGGCGGAGACGCCGAGCGAGAGAAACGCCGGGTGCGCGTCATAGTCCCGCTGCGCGGCGAGCAGGGGCCGCAGATGCAGCGTCAGCGCCGCGTCCGCCGGGCGGTCCCCGTCGTTGCGGAGCAGAAAATCCCGCCGCTCGCCGATCTCGTTTTCCGCGGCGCAGACCGTGCAGCGGCTCTCAATCGCGCCGCGGCGCGCGGTGAACTCCGCGTGCGTCGGCGTAAAGCGCCAAGCGTAGCGAACGTCCCGCTCCGCCGGGTCCGGCAGCGCGGACCACGCCTTGCCGTCGGCGGAAATGAGCACGTCCACGCCCTTTTCGCGCGCCATAGGCGACGCGGGCGAGAGATAGGGCGTCACGCCGCGCCAGAGCGGGCGCGTCAGCCCCGTCTCCGCGGCGAGCAGCGAATAGCTCCGGCTCGCGAGCAGCGTGCAGCGCGGGGTCAGCGCATCCACGCCCTCGCCGGAAGTTTCCCACCCGGCGGCGTCCGCGCGCGCGGCGCGGCGGACCGGCTCCTCCCCGGCGTCCGAACGCCGCATAGGGCGGCTGCCGACCGGCAGCGCCTCGGCGAGCAGCCCGGCGTAAGCGCGCATGGCGGGGTCGGCGAAAAAGCGCCGCTGCATCGCCCCGGCGCAGAGTGCGTTATCGAGCGCGGCTAAACTCATGCCCGCGTGGTGCGCAAAAACGGTGCGCACGGCGGCGGGCGCGTCGCGGTAGAGCCGGCTCGTGGAATAATCGAGCGCTTCCCAGAAGCCGAGCTCGCCGCGCATACCGAGGCTCTCCAGCCGCCGCAGATCCCGCACCGCCGCGGCGGGCGACACCGCGAGCGCCAGAAACGCGCTGTAAGGCGAGACGACGTTTTCCCGGTCCATCCCGCGGTGCAGGGCGAGCGCGGCGCAGCCATGCGCCTTGTAGCGGTAAGAAAGATCGGGCGAGAGCGCGGCATAGGCGCTCTCGGAAACGCCCCACGGCGTCCCGACTTCCCGTCCGCGGCGGCGCTGGACGTAGAGGCAGAATTTTGCGCTCTCCCAGAGCAGCGAGCCGCGCTGGGGCGGCAGCAGCAGCTCCGGCATCAGGTATTCAAACATCGTGCCCGTCCAGCTGACAAGCCCGCGATAGGGCCCGCAGGCGCTCTGCGCGCGGCTGAGGCGCGTCCAGTGCTCCGCCGGAACGTCGCCGCGCGCGGCGGCGAGATAAGCCGTGAGCCGCGCCTCGCTCGCGAGAAGGTCGTACCACGAGCGGCTGAGTGCGCCGCCCGTCACATCGAAGCCGGTGTGGAACAGCTTCCGCTTCCGGTCGAAAAGCGGGGCGAAGTCCATCGCGTCGGCGAGCGCCTCGGCGCGCGCGGCGAGATCGGGGCGGTGCAGCTCGGTAAGCCCGGCGCGCAGCGCGAGGAGCGAGGCGCAGAGATTGCCGGAGTCCACGGTGGAGACATAGCGCGGCTCCAGCGGGGCAAGCGTGCGGGTGTCGTACCAGTTATATAGATGTCCGCGCCACTTCTCCAGCCGCTCCGCGGTGTCCAGCATGCGCCCTAAGAGCGCCGCCGCGTCCGCCGCGGAAACGAAGCCGAGGTCCGCCGCCGCGAGAACGCTCAGCGCGCCGAGTCCGATGTTCGTCGGGCTCGTGCGGTGGGCGATGCCCACGGGCGGCTGGACCTGAAAATTGTCCGGCGGGAGAAAGTGGTCCTCCGCCGTCAGCACGCGGGCGAAATAGCCCCATGTGTCCCGCGCGCAGCCGAGGAGATAGTCCCGGTCGCGCGGTGAAAGCTCCGGCGGCGGCGCGGCGGGCAGGCTCAGCAAAAACGCGAAAACCGGCGTCAGCAGCCAGAGCACACCGGCTGCTTTTCCGAGCACGAGAGGCGACCACAGCATCAGCGCGAGCCCCAGCGCCGCTGCCGGCCAGAGCGCGCGATAAAAGCCCCACAGCCCCTGACGCGCCGCGGCGCACTGGGCGGCGGTCTGCCATTGCAGCAGCCGCTTTTTGGAAACGCCCATACGCCAGAGCGCGCGGAGCGCCGCCGTGAGACAGCACCAAGCCTCGCCGGGCAGGAGCAGCAATCGCAGCCATGTGCGCACAAGTCCGCCGCCGAAGCCGAAAAACGCGCGGGTCAGGAACACGGTCGTCCCGCCGTTCAAAATCGCCTCCGCCGCCGCGAGCAGCAGCTCGCCGCCGAGCGCAAGACCCGCCGCGATCGCCGCGAGGCGGAGCCCCGGTCCCGGCAGGAAAAAGCCGAGCGCGAGCGCGGCAAGCTCCGCCGCCGGGACGAGCGAGCGGCGCAGCGAATCGAAAAGCCGCCACCGCGCCGCCTCCGGCAGTGCGCGCCCGGCGCGCAGCAGATAGGGCAGATTCTGCCAGTCCCCGCGCGTCCAGCGCTCCAGCCGCCGGAAATAAGCGGGCACGGCGGCGGGAAAGGCGTCCGTCAGCTCCGCTTCGCCGACGAAGCCGGCGCGCAGGAACGCGCCCTCCACCGCATCGTGGCTCAGGCAGCGGTTTTCCGGGATACGGGCGCCGAGGCAGGCAAGATAGGCGTCGATGTCCACGAGCCCCTTGCCCGCAAAGCCGCCGCGCCCGAAAAGCGCCATACCGAGGTCGCTGCATGCGCCGCAGTAAGGGTCCGTGCCGCCGCGCCCGGCGAAAACGCGCGCAAAATCGCTCGCGTTCGCGCTCGATAGCTCCGGCGCGAGCCGCGGGGCGAGCACGCCGAAGCCGCGCGTGACGACACCGTCGGCGTTCCAGACGGGACGACAGAGCGGGTGGAGCATCGCGCCGATGAGCTTCTGCGCCGCGCCGGGCGTCAGGCGCGTGTCCGCGTCGAGCGTCAGGAGAAAGCGCGTGTCCGCGAGCGCCGCGGCGTCCCCCGCCGCGACCGTGACGCCGCTATGCTGCCCGCGCAGCAGGCGCATCAGCTCCAGCAGCGCGCCGCGCTTGCGCTCCCAGCCGGCATAAGCGCCCTCCGGGGTCTTCACCGGCTCGCGCAGCAGACAGAAAAAGCCGCCGCCATATTTCGCGTTCAGCGCCGCGATCTCCGCCGCCGCGCGGGAAGCCGCGGCACGCTGATCCTCCGTCGGCGGCGCATCGGACGCCGGATAGTCGAGCAGCAGCGCGAAGGCGAGGTTCTCCCCCGCCCCGCGGCAGAGCAGCGCGTGCTCGGCAAGCCGCGCCGCGGCGTCGGTGTCGCCGACGAGACTCGTGACGGCGCAGAGCGTCTTCCCCTCCGGCGGAACGCCCGCCGCAAGGTCCATCCGCGGCAGGCTCACCGGCTTCAGCCGCCGCAGCAGCGCGAAGTCCAGCAGACGCTTGCAGAGCTCGCTGAGCGGCAAAACCAGCAGTGCCGCCGCTGCCGCGCTCCGGGAGGCAAAGCCCGCCAGAAGCGCAAAAAACAGCGTCAGGAGCACATTTGCGGCGAGATACCAGCCGCCGCGCCGCGGCTTTTCCGGCGCGCCGAGCGGCGAGACGAGCAGCCACCAGCCGACATGGCGCTGCACGCCCGTCCCCGTGCGCGCGAGGGCGAGCGCCTTTTCCGCCGCGCGCGTCTCCGGAATGCGCGCGGCGGCGGCGCATTCGGCGAGTCTTCTGCGGTAAAGCGCGCGGCTTTGCTCGTCCATTCGGGGGTAAACGCCCGCCGGGTCGCGCCGGAGCAGCTGCCCGGCGAGGTCGGCGCCCCGCAGCGTTTCGTCGAGTGCGCCGTCCGCGAGAGTGCGCAGCACCGTGATGAGCCGGGCGCAGCCGTCCTCGTCGCCCGCCTCCGCCCGGCGCGGCAGCGCGATCACCGCCGCGGCGCGCAGCGCATCCGGCAGCGCGCCGAGCTCGGAAAAGCCGAGCGGCAGCACCCGCTGCGCGCCCGCCAGAAAATGCGCCGTCCGCGCCGGGCTCAGCTCCCCGTGGCCGGACGCAAGCAGCCCCGCTGCAAGGCAGCAGACGACAGGCTCGCTCCCCCGCAGCCGCAGCCGCCGCGCCGCGGCGAGGGCGTGCGCCGCGCTCTCCCCCTCGCGCCGGACGAGATAGGCGTTATCGAGCATCCATCGCGCCCAGCCCGGCGTGTCCGCCGCGTCGCCCCAACGCGCACTGAGCGCCGCCGTCAGCCGCCGGAGCTCCCGCAGGGCGCGCCGCAGCCGCCGCGCCGCGCCCCGCCCGGAGCCCGTCCCGTCCGGAAACGCGCGCCGCGCGAGGTTCTCCGCGTAGCCGTCCAGCTCCGCCTCCTCCACATATAGTCCCGTTTTTCCATAGTTCATGGCGTGATCCGCCCCCTTTGAAATGCCGTAGTTTTCTTCAGCGTTCAGTTTTTCCCGCGGGAGGAAAAAATATTCTTTCGGGTGTACAGGAATAATACTTGACAGCGGGAAAAATCAGGCTTAT
>CALJDB010000109.1 GCA_938023775.1 uncultured Clostridia bacterium | reverse complement strand
GACGGCAAACCCATTGACAAGGAGCCGAAACGGTGCTTTAATACGCTATATTTTTAAAGCACAGTGCTTTGCTGCAAGGAGGAAACATTTATGAACATCAAAGTCACACCCACGAAGACCCCGGCGGCAAAGCCCGCCGACGAGCGCGCGCTCGGCTTCGGCAAGGTCTTTACGGACCACATGTTCCTGATGGACTGGAACGCCGGGACCGGCTGGCACGACGCACGCATCGTCCCCTTCGGACCGCTCAGCATCCACCCGGCGTCCACCGTGCTGCATTACGGCATGGAGATCTTCGAGGGACTGAAGGCTTACCGCCGCGCCGACGGCGGCGTTCAGCTCTTCCGCCCGCAGCGCAACTTCGCCCGCATGAACCGCAGCGCGGTGCGCATGGGGCTGCCCCTGCTCGACGAGGACTTCGCCCTGACCGCGCTGACGGAGCTCGTCCGCCTCGACAGCGCGTGGGTGCCCCACAGCGACGGCGCGAGCCTCTATATCCGCCCGTTCATGTTCGGCGACGACGAGCACCTCGGCGTTCACGGCGTGTCCCACGCGCGCTTTTGCATCATCCTCTCGCCGAGCGGCAGCTATTATGCCGGCGGGCTCCAGCCGGTGAAGATCATGATCGAGGACGAGGACGTCCGCGCCGTCCGCGGCGGCACCGGCGAAGCCAAGTGCGGAGGAAACTACGGCGCCTCCGTCCGCGCCGGGAACCGCGCGGAGGAGCGCGGCTATTCTCAGGTCCTCTGGCTCGACGGCGTGGAGCGGCGCTACATCGAGGAGGTCGGCGCGATGAACATTATGTTCAAGATCGGCGGCAGGGTCTGCACCCCGGCGCTGAGCGGCTCGATTCTCGACGGCGTCACCCGGCGCAGCATTTTGGAGCTGCTCGCCCACGAGGGCACGCCCGCCGACGAGCGGCGCATCAGCGTCGACGAGCTCATCGCCGCGGCGGAGAGCGGCGCGCTGGAGGAGGCATGGGGCTGCGGCACCGCCGCCGTCGTCTCTCCGGTCGGCGCGCTCGCCTATCAGGACAAGGAATACCCCATCAACGGCGGGAAGATCGGCGAGACCACGCAGCGCCTCTACGACGAACTCACCGCCATTCAGTGGGGCAGGGCGGAGGACCCCTTCGGCTGGACCTACCCCGTCGACTGAGCGGACCATAATGAAAAAACGGGAGTCCGGCAAAAGCCGGGCTCCCGTTCGCTTTTTTATTTTGTTCTCGCGTTGTAGCTCGCAGTGCTCACGCCGATCAGCACGCCGAGGCAGGCTGTGACGGCGTTGACCGTCTCGCTGACCTCGGCGGCGAGGGGCCAGCCCCAGACGGCGGCGAGCGCGCTGTAAAGCACTCCGAGCGCCGGCAGCGCGATGAGCGCCAGCCACTTCATCACGTCGTAGACCCGGTTATGCAGCTCCAGCTTCATTCGTCCTTCTCCCCCCTCTTGATGAGATAGCCGAGCGCGAGCTCGATGCTCCACATCCCGGCTAGCACGCCGATCACCCCGGCGTCCAGTGCGCGGCTCAGCACACCGACAGCGAGGGCGGCGAGCGTGATGAGCGTGTTCATCACGAGGCAGAGCACCGTGATCTTCTTCAGAAAGCGCAGCTTCTCCTTCTGCTTCATCCCAGCAGCACCTCCCATGTTTCCCGCGCGACGACGCCGTCCGCGGCGAGTCCCTTCGCCGCCTGCAACGCGCGCACCGCCGCTTCCGTCTCCGCACCATAATCGCCGTCCGCGCCGTATTTCGGGAGCTTCTGCCCCCGGCGGAGCAGGAGCAGCTGCGCCGCCGCCACGAGCTCGCCGCGGCTGCCGCGCCGGAGCGAGGGCAGCGGATAGCTCCCCGCCCCGTCTTCGAGCGCCATCGCCGCGTGGCTTTTCGTGTTCAGCAGAATGTCCCCGCGCAGCAGCGCGTCCGGCTTTGTCAGGTATTCCGGCTCCGTGAGCGCATCGAAAAGCCCGGTTTTGCACATAAGAGCCGCCATATTTCCCGTGTAGCCGTAAACGACCGGGAAGGGCATCCCGGCGAGCGCGTAGCAGGCGAGACAGAGGCTCGAACAGTCAAAATCCCCCGCCGCGCCCGCAACGGCACCGCCGTTGCGCCGGATGCTCTCATAGCCCGTCCAGCGGTTTACCTGCGAATAGCCGAAATGCGCGTCCGCGCAGATCGCCTCCATGTACTCCGCCGCCTTTTCACGCATCGCAGCATCGCGGCAGCGGAGAACCGTGTCCCACGGCGAAGCGTACCATTCGCGCACGCAGATCTCGCGTCCGGTCTGATCCCCCGGCGCCGCGCCCGCAATGCCGCCCAGCTCGTCGGCGGCTGCGTTTCCTATCCTCATACGCCGCGCCCTCCGATCAGGGTCTTCCAAGTCTTCGCGTCCGCCTCGCCCGTCGGCTTGAGCCCCTTCACGCGCTGAAAGCGCAGCACCGCGTTCGCGGTGTCCGGACCGAAATCGCCGTCCGCGCCGTACCAGCCGCAGGACTGGCCCCAGCTCGCGAGCAGCGTTTGCAGGCTCTTCACCGCGCGGCCCCTGTCGCCGCGCTTCAGCGCGGGCGGCGCGTCGGACGCGGCAAGGCGCAGCCAGAAGAGCGTGTGGACCACGCGGGCGCTTTTCACCTCGCCCGCCGGGGTCGCGCACTGCGCGGAGCCGCCGCCGTCAAAATTGACCGCGTACCTGCATCCGAGCGCGATGAGCTTCGCCGCGAGCGCCGGGATCGTGAGCCCCTGCGCGTCCGGGACGCAGAACATCACGATCGTGCCGTCCGCCTTCAGTCCGATCGCCGTGCGCCCGCGCGCCCCGGCGAGCGCCGCCGGAACGGGATAGCCGGGATAAGCCCCGTCCTTCACGACCGTGAGGCAGCCCGCAAAATTTTCATACCTCGCCGCGTGGTCGCTCGTGTCCCAGCAGAGTGCGCCGCCGGCATTCCAGCCGAAGCCCTCGTAGACATAGCCGTCGTCGGCGAGAACCTTTCCGCCCGCCTTCGTGAAGCAGCACGCTGTCCAGTCGCTGTTGAAAAGCTGAAAATTGCAGACCGCGTCCGCGCCGAGCTCCGTCTTCACCGCCGCGAGCGTTTTTCGCCCGGTGTTGACATAGATCCCCATCTCCGCCGGGTTTTTGAATTCATAAACCATCGGTTTTCAACTCCTTTCAACCCACGTCCCCCGCGCGGCGCAAAGTTGCAGCAACCGATGCAAGCAAAATTTTCGCCGGAGCTGAAAAAAACAGCTCCGGCGAATAGCAAACATGTGAAAAAACTCCCCTACTTCATCTTGAACACCACGACGCCGCCGAGCATGAGGCCCAGACCGACGAACTTCGGCCATGTGAGCGCGAGCTTTTCGCTGCCGAGCCAGCCGAGGGCGTCGATGACGGCGGCGGTGAGCAGCTGGGCGATGAGGATGACGGAGATGCTGACGGTCGGCGAGAGGTCGCGGATGCCGAGCATGACCGTGATCGTGATGACAAGTCCGAGCGCGCCGCCGAGCCAATAAAGCTTCGGCGTTTCGCCGAGAGCGGAAAAATCGCCGGGGTGCCAGACCGCGAGCGCCGCGAGCGAGAGGACCGCCGCGCCGCACTGGACGAAGGCGTTCGCCTCCATCGTGCCGATGCGCTCGCCGAGACGGGTGTTCATAACACCCTGAAAGCTCATTGCCGCCCCGGCGAGGATGCTGAACAAAACTCCGAGCATAGCTCCATCTTCTCCTTTGCAGATCAAAAATAGCGCCTGACGCGGACAAGTCCGGGCCAGAGCTGCTTTGCGGTGATGGCGGCGACCGGGAGCAGCAGCATGCCCCAGACGCCTGCGGCGCGCCAGCCGACATAGATGCTCGCGAGCGAGGCGAGCGGGTGCAGCCCCAGCTGGTCGCCGAGCAGCTTCGGCTGGATGCAGCTGCGCAGCACGGTGACGACCGCGTAAGTCACGCCGAGCCCCGCCGCGAGGGGGTAATTCCCCGTCAGCAGCTCCACCGCCGCCCACGGCAGCACGACCGTTCCCGTGCCGAACACGGGCAGCGCGTCCACCACCGCCGTCACCGCCGCGAGCAGCAGCGCATAGCGCACGCGCAGCAGCGAAAACGCCGCCGTCAGCTCCCCGAAGGTGAGCAGCAGGAGCAGCAGCTGGGCGCGCAGCCACTTCCCCAGCGTGGCGCGCAGATCGAGCCGCGCGCGCCGCGCCCGCGCCAGAAGCTGCTCCGGCAGCAGCGCCGCCGCGCCGTGGAGCAGCGCCGGATAGGACGCGGAGGTGAAATAAAGCCCGATGAGCAGCGTCACGGTGAAAAGCAGCGCCTCCGGCGCGGCGCCCGCCGCCGCGCTCACGAGCCCCGGCAGCTTTTTCGCGAGCTCGCCCGGCAGGCTCTCCAGCCCGGCGCGGAGACTGTCCAGCCCGCCGCGCAGCAGCCCCGAAAGTCCCTCCGGCACCCGCTCCGGCAGCACCGCGAGCCGCGTTTCCCAGCCCTGCACCGCCTGCGAGAGCCCCGCGAGCAGCTCCGGGAGCCGCCGCACGAGGTCACTGAGCTCAGCAAAGAGCCGGCTCAGCAGCAGCCAGAGCAGCCCGCCCGCCGCCGCGAGAGCGCCCAGCACGCAGATCCCGGATGCGAGCGGACGCTTCACGCCCCGCCGCACGAGCGCGCCCACCGCCGGCTCCAGCAGCGCCGCAGCAGCGAGCGCAAGCAGGAACGGGAGCAGCCAGGGCAGAAGCCAGCGCAGCGACGCATAGACTGCCACTGCCGCGAGCGCCGCCGGCAGCGCCCAGACCCTGAATTTTTCGGCAAATTCGCGCATAGCACGCCTCCCGTTCCGCGGCGGGCGGATATTTTGTAAAAATAGTGCGCGCTGAGCGGAAATAATGCTTGCACTCCGGCGCGGAGCGTGGTAAGATGACGCTACAGTAAAAACAAATGCGTTTGGTGGGGGGACAGTCAACATGCAGAAAGCAAAGCTCTATATCGTGGAGGCGTCAATGCTTCCGGAGGTGTTCATCAAGGTCTGCGACGCCAAGGAGTATCTCCAGACCGGCGCGTGCCGGACGGTGGCGGAGGCGGTGAACCGCGCGGGGATCAGCCGCAGCGCCTTCTATAAATATAAGGACGCGATCACGCCCTTCCGCAACATGAAGCGCGATCAGGTCGTGACGCTCAGCATCATGACGCGCGACCGCACCGGCGCGCTCAGCTCCGTGCTCTCTATTTTTGCCAGCAGCGGCGCAAATATTCTGACGATCAACCAGTCCATCCCGACAAACGGCGTCGGCATGGTGACGATCTCGTTCATCGCAGAGGACATGGAGCTCCCGCTCGACGAGCTGCGCACGCGGCTCGAGGCGCTCGATGTCGTCATCCGCACCGAGATCCTCGCGGGCTGAGGGGTGCGGAGATGAAGCACATCGCATTGCTCGGCTGCGGCATCGTCGGCGGCGGCGTGGAGGCGATCTGCCGCGAAAACGCCGCGTATCTTGAAAAAAGCGTCGGCGAAGCCGTTGAGCTCAAATATATCCTCATGCGCCGCCCCTGCCCCGGCGAGCCGTGGGCGGACAAGGTCGTGACGGACTTTTCCGTCATCGAGCACGACCCGGAGATCGAAGCCGTCGCCGAGTGCATCGGCGGCTGCGGCGCAGCCTATGACTATGTGAAGCGCTGCCTTCTCGCGGGTAAGAGCGTCGCCACCGCGAACAAGCAGCTCATCGCCGAGCACGGGCGCGAGCTGCTGGAGATCGCACGGGACCGCGGCGTGCTGCTGCTTTTTGAAGCGAGCGTCGGCGGCGGCATCCCGATCATCCGCCCGCTGACGAACTGCCTCGCCGCGAACCGCATCGACGCCGTGTGCGGCATCTTAAACGGCACGACCAATTATATTCTGACCCAGATGCTCCAATGCTCCCAAAGCTTTGACGACGCCCTTGCGGACGCCCAGCGCCTCGGCTATGCCGAAGCCGACCCGACCGCGGACGTCGACGGCATCGACGCCCAGCGCAAGATCAGCATCCTTGCGGACCTCTGCTTCGGCAGCGAGCTGCCGCCGGCGCGCGTTCCCGCGGAGGGCATCCGCTCCGTCGCGGCGGAGGACGCCGCCCTTGCCGCCCGGCTCGGCTATTGCATCAAGCTCTTGGCGCGCGCCGAGCGCCTTCCGGACGGACGCTTCACCGCCTTCGTCGCGCCCCAGCTCGTGAAAAGCGGCAGCCTGCTCGCCGGCGTCGGCGGCGTGATGAACGCCGTGACCGTGCGCGGCAGCGCCGCGGGAGAGATCTTCTTCTACGGCGCGGGCGCGGGCAGAATGCCGACGGCGAGCGCCGTCGCCGCCGACTTGATCGACTGTCTCCGCCGCGACGGGAGCCGCGGGGAGCTCATCTGGGGTCCGGAGCAGCCGGAGCGCTTTGCAGCCCCGGACACCATCCCCTCGCGCTGGTATATCCGCTACACCGGCGGCTGCGCGAACGGCTGGACGGAGCAGTGCGCGAGCGATAACGGCTGGTGCGCCGCCATCACCCCGGCGCTGACGCGCGCGGAGCTGGACGCAAAGTGCGCGGACCTCGCGGTCGAGCGCGCGTTCCGCGTGCTCGATTGACCGCGGCGCCGGTCGGCGCGTAACATGAGAATGGGGGAGACCCGAGCCCCCTTTATCTTTCCAAAAAGGAGACAAAGGCAATTATGCTCATCGTGCAGAAATACGGCGGAAGCTCCGTGGCGGACGCCGCAAAAATAGAGCGTGTCGCGGGCATCATCGCGGACAGCTATAACGCGGGCAACGACCTCGTCGTCGTGCTCTCCGCGCAGGGGGACACGACGGACGATCTCATCGAAAAGGCGCACGAGATCAATCCGAACCCCTCGAAGCGCGAAATGGACGCGCTGCTGAGCGTCGGGGAGCAGATCTCCGTGGCGCTCATGGCGATGCAGCTCGAAAAAATGCACCTGCCCGCCGTCAGTCTGACGGGCTGGCAGGCAGGGATGCAGACCGACTCCGGCTACGGCGCGGCGCGCATCCGCACGCTCTCGACCGAGCGCATCCGGCAGGAGCTGGACAAGCGGCGCATCGTGCTCGTCGCGGGCTTTCAGGGCATCAACAAGCTCGACGACGTGACCACCCTCGGACGCGGCGGGAGTGACACCTCCGCCGTTGCCATCGCGGCGGTGCTCGGCGCGGACCGCTGCCAGATATTCACCGACGTGGACGGCGTTTACACCGCCGATCCGCGCAAGGTCCCCAACGCAAAAAAGCTGAGCGCAATCAGCTATGACGAAATGCTCGAACTCGCCTCGCTCGGCAGTCAGGTGCTCCATAACCGCTGCGTCGCGATGGCGAAGCGCTACGGCGTGGAGCTGGAGGTGCTCTCCAGCTATGAGCGCAAGCCCGGTACAAAAGTCAAGGAGGTCGTAAAAAACGTGGAACGAATGATTATCAGCGGCGTCGCGAAGGACGCCAACATCGCGCGCATCACCGTCGTGGGCGTCCCGGATGAGCCGGGCGTCGCCTTCCGGGTGTTTTCCGTTATGGGCAAAGCCAAAATCAACGTAGACAACATCCTGCAATCGGCGGGCAAGGGACATACGAACGACATCAGCTTCACCGTCGCCTCCGGCGACGTGGAGGCGGCGAAGACCGCGCTCGACGACTATGTGGACGCCATTGGCTTCGACCATGTGAGCGTCGACAGCGACGTCGCCAAGGTCAGCGTCGTCGGCGCGGGGCTCATGAACGCCTCCGGCATGGCGGTCAAAATTTTTGAAGCCCTCAGCGACCGCCATATCAACATCAAAATGATCTCCTCCAGCGAGATCAAGCTCTCCGTCGTTATCCCCGAGGGCGAAGCCGACGCCGCCGTCAGCGCCATCCACGACAAATTCTTCAACGATTGACGCGGGAGCGCCGCGAAAATTTTTCCTTGCGATTCGCGGGGAGGCGCGATATAATGCCGGCAGGAACCGAAAAACCACGCGAAGGAGGCGGCGGAGGGTGCTGTTTCTGATTTTTGCAGCGATTATTTTCGTCGGCGTGACCATTCAGGGCGTCGTGCGCGACGCGAAGCAAAAGCCCGGAAAGCCATACGTCACCCGCTGCCCATGGTGCGGCGAGTCGGTGAGCGTCCGCTCGGACGGGAGCTTCTGCTGCGGCTGGTGCGGAAATTTCGGCAGGCTGCCGCGG